>JADHNB010000060.1 GCA_016779705.1 Candidatus Poseidonia sp.
CGTGTCGCCGACCGACCAGAACTGGTCGGACGTGTCACGGCCGTTGTCATCCAGGTAACATGGTTGCGTGCCAGGTTCTAGGTTGTCGCAGAACACTGGAGCGCCGCCATCAATCGAGAGCTTCACGGAGACGGAAGCCCAGTTGATGTCGCCACCCTGGTCCATGGTCAGCATGATGAGCATGTCGTCAGTGCCGGTGCTCGGGTTACCTTGGGCGTCCTCTCCGCTAAAAGCGTAGAGGGCTAGGTTTCCGTTGGTGTTGCCTTCAGCGAGGGAGCTAGCCCACACGTACAGCACACCAGCCAGCACCACCGTAATGGCCACCATCAAGATGGTAGCAATAACGGGGCTGACAGCCTCATCGTTTCGGTTTTCGTTTTGCATATTTTTGTCCTCCTTTCCCCATTGGGGGGTAGCGCGCCTATGCCCGTCGTTCTATTAAAGGAATCTGTGCCAAAACATCAGCCCCGCGCGAAAAAAACCTGTTTTTCGTGAAATTTTGAAGGGTGCCTTTGGCCGCTGACGCGCGCCGAAGGCTGGTGCATACCGTTTGTAAATAACACCGCAACGCCGAAACGGCTTGCGCTGAGGGTGAGCGTAAAGGTGAACAGGGTGAGAGAAACCGAGAGGGGATGGGATGCACTCAACGAGAACCGCTACAGCCCTGTTCATGAAACCGTAGGCTCACCCAGTTTATAGGCGTTTTTGACCCAAAATCAAGGCTTCATTCCACGGTCAAGATCTCGGGACCGCCGGACGTCACGTGAACCGTGTGCTCAAACTGAGCGATGTTGCCGCCGTCTTTGCACCGAAGCACGTGATAGGTTTCGAGGAACCGGATGCTGATGAGTTTCTTGACCAAGGCGTTCCACTTGCTTTGCAAACTGGCCTCGTCAGCGTCGGGGAAGGGTTTCTTCAACATCGGGAAAGCCCATCGTTCAGCAAACGGAAGCGTGGCGTAACGCTCCTCGAGGTTGCGCGCCATCTGCGCGCCCAGCGGCTTGAGTTGGCCTTTGGCACGGGCTTTGCGAGACGTGGTCTGGCCGGTGACGCGGTAAATGTTGGACGAATGCGGGCGCCCGATGTTCTCGATCAGACCCGATGAACCCGTGGTGTTGAAGGGTTCAATGGCGTACACGCCCCCCTCCTCCACCACGCCGCGAAAGCCCAGGTTGTCCTTGCCACAGGCATACGAGGGCACCGAAACCCCGGCGTGGAGTTCCCACGGCTTGAGTTGATGGCCGCAGAGGTTGCGAATCGGCTGGAAGCCGGCGTCGAGGGAGGGTTGAGCGGCCGCTTGACCCACTTTGTACCACGGCGTCCCAGGGTGCAACATTTCGACGGCCGCGTCTCGGGCTTCTTTGGCCGCTTTGAT
The DNA here is from genome assembly GCA_016779705.1 of Candidatus Poseidonia sp. GTDB lineage: Archaea > Thermoplasmatota > Poseidoniia > Poseidoniales > Poseidoniaceae > Poseidonia. The sequence continues at coordinate 1,376 of JADHNB010000060.1, forward strand.
CTGCTCGGTGTGCTCGTTGCTGTTGCCGACCTCAAACGTCAGGGCGTTGTCGCCAATGTGGCCTTTGATGTGAACGCCGAAGTCGATTTTCACCAAGTCGCCTTTTTGCAACACCATCTCGCCGTCCCAGCCTTCCACCCCCTCAATGAGGTGGTTGGTGGTGAAATGGGCGGCCAAGTCGTTCACGGCAATGGTGCCCGGAAAGGCGGGTTTTCCACCGTGCCGGTGGATGAAGCGTTCAGCGGATTCAACGATTTCGTGGAAGGTTTTTCCCGGTTGAAGTTCAAGCTTCATCGCCTCCAAGGTTCGGCGGGCCACATGGCCTGCGTCCCGCCAATACTTCAGTTGCGAGTCTTCCACCATTCAATCACGCTACGCGCAGGTACGACGCCCTCTCTCATAACAGTTACCTCCACCCCGTCATCACCTTGCGTGACGTTGACGAAGGTGCTTCCCAAACCTCCGGGGCACGCTCCCGGCAAGAGGGCGTGGTCCGGTAAACCAAGACCGCGGCCGGCTTCTTCGGCCGTGTCGGCGGGCACCTCTCCCGATTCATTGGCGCTGGTGGCGGTAATGGGCCCCATGCGTTCGACCAACGCTCGAGCGACGGGATGGGCAAGGCAACGGACGGCGACACGGGCGCCGCCAAGGCGAGCATCGAGCGGTTCCTTGGCATCGAGAACGAACGTGAAACCCCCTTTGGGAAACGCTGCTTCAAGCCTCCGTACATCGTCGGGCACGTGAACCAAGGCTTCGGCTTGGTCAAGCGACAACACGCCCAAACTCACCGGTTTGTCCGCAGGCCGTTGCTTCAGTGCAAACAAGGCGTCCAGGGCCTCAGCGTTGGGCAAACACGCCAATCCAGGCAACGTGCTGGTGGGGTAGGCCACCACGCCATCGTGAAGCAAATGGTCAACCAGGGCCTCGCTGATCATGGGTTCACGCTCAGGCATGGATCCAAACTTCGACGTGGCGTTCCGCCACGGTGATGGCGAGCTCCTTGTCTTCGGTCCGCACCATCAGTTTCCCGCTGGGGAACAGCGTCATGATGCACGGTTCGGTGAACGTCCAGCACAAACGAGAACGAACCCCGACTTCGTAGCCTTCGGCTTCAATGGCCGAGCCAACGGCCTCCAAGTCGATGGAATCAATTCCTTCAGGGACAATTTGGTAGGAGGCTTGGGTGCCGCACAATTTCATTGCAAATCGTTCCGCCACGGTTCACACCTTCCAATCACTTGGGTGGGCCGCTCGGGGGGCCCGAGGGTGGGCCGCTGGGAGGGCCAGAAGGCGGACCGCTGGGAGGGCCACTGGGTGGACCCGAGGGTGGACCGCTGGGGGGGCCAGAAGGCGGACCGCTGGGAGGACCACTGGGTGGACCCGAGGGTGGACCGCTGGGGGGGCCCGAGGGTGGACCGCTGGGGGGGCCAGAAGGCGGACCGCTGGGGGGGCCCGAGGGTGGACCGCTGGGGGGACCACTGGGTGGACCCGAGGGTGGACCGCTTGGAGCTTCGGCGGGCGGATTCATGGGCGGCAAAGGCGGGGGGGTCGCCGCCGTCTCGGGCAAAGGAGGGGGAGAGGCCGCCGTCTCGGGTTCGGCCGCAACAGGGGGTTCGGGGGCTGCGGGAGCAAGCGGGGAAAGGAGTGGATCGGCTGCCGGCGGTTCGGGCGTCGAGGGCGGGGTCGGTTCGCTCGCAGGAACGGACAGCAACGGGTCGGCGGCAACGGGAGCGCCCATCAACGGGTCGGCGGCTGGGACGGCGGGTGCTGGGGCAGAGAGCGGGTCGTCCGCCGCAGGGGAGGTGGCCCAGGGTGGCGTTCGAGGCCCGTCCTCATCGTCGACGTTGACCGCATCGCCGCGAATGACCTTTGTGCCACCGCCTTCCATGTTCTCACCGACATAGGTGGTCATGAGAATGGAGTCGGGGTTAATGATGCCGCGCTCCTCGGTGTTGCCGAAGTCGCCGAGGTGATGGTCAAAGGCGCCGCTGAACAAGGTGGACCCAATGGCGTTGCCCATCACGCGACCCTTTTCAGCTTTGAATTCAAAATCGGCATCGTACGGGCCGAGCTTCATGGTTTGACCGCCGCCAAGGAATTCAAACGACCATGTTCCCGTGACGATGCCGGCTTCAAACTTGAACTGGCGCGTGAGGCCAGGACCGATGGACGTGATGCCTTCCACCGGTTCGTATCGAACGCCTTTGTCGGTGACCAGGACCGCTTGCAACCCGCCCACGGGAATGGCCGATTCGTTCACGACATCCACGACCACGAAGATGACATCGTCATCGTCGTCGTCAATCTCCATGCTCACCGACATCAAGTGAGCGTTGAGGGAGCCGGCACGGGCGCTGTGGTCATCGCTCATCGTTCCTCACCGTACGGGAGGGAAAGGTGACTCTACTTCAAGGGCTTGCTCGTTTCGTTTTGAATTCAGCGAAGACGAAGGCGTGTCTCCGACGGCAGCGACCAGTCAACGGCGGCGACCGTGTGATGCTGTTTGTCCACGGAAGTTCGATATTCGCTGGCCGCGGACCCGGCGTTGAACGTGTCACGAAGACCGAACCAAAGGGGCCCGACCACGGGAAGCAAGTAGACCATTTTTGCCACCGCACGAGGCCCCCAGTGATGCGGTTCAAGGACGGTCCCGTTGTCGTGGACGATGGCGATTCGAAACCCGCGTTGGGCCAAGGAACGGCCCATGGTTTGGCCGGTGTACTTGAAGTACAGATAGAACGACCCCGCAAACACAAACCAGTTGACGAAAAAGAACGCCACGCTTTGGCCGCCTTGCGAAAGAAGCCCCAGATTGTAGAGATTCGCAATGAGTTGCCCTCGGGAGAGGAAGGTGAGCACGACGCTGAGCAAGACGACGTCGAGCATGAACGCCGCCACCCGTTTCCATGCGGGCGCAATGAGCATCCCTTCGGGGGCCGACGCCAGCATGGTTTGGGCCAGCGTACCGCCCTTGACGATGGTCACCGGGTCGTCGGCCATGGTCCTGCGAGGCGTTCTCCTTTGTCAAAGGGTGCGTTGTGTCCCTTGCGAAGGCCAAGCGCAGGTCCTGTGTCAAACGGGGCAATGACCTTCACTTGGGCGAGATCGTGAGGCCGTTGCCGTCGTTGTAATTCCCGGTCACGAGAAGGATGATGTCGATGAGCCACCACAAGCCAAATCCTCCAAACGTGATGAGTTTCAAAACGCCCAAGCCAATTGAGCCAGCGTAAAATCGGTCAATGCCCAAACCGCCCAGCACGACGGCAATGACGAGCGTTACAATCCAGTCTTTCTCCGAGGTGGTCGGCAGGGTCATCATGGGGGGTGCGGATTCCATGGCCGGGTGGTTCGGTGAAAGGGTATAGTCCTTCGCCGGCGTTGGCCCTCGGAACCGTTGGATGGAAGGTGCAAGGAGGCTTTCCATCAGGATTGATGGGTCACGTGCCAGGCGAACAGCCCGCTCTCGTCCACCCAATCGAGGTAGGAGCGCCAGGTGCCGTCGTGGCGCAGCGTGGTGGGGTGACCCAGCAAAATCAGGCCTCGCTTGGCCCGCGTGATGGCCACGTTGAGGCGGCGATAATCGGCCAAAAAGCCCACCTCCCCGAGGTCGTTGGCTCGCACAGTGGAGAAGACGATGACCTCCTTTTCACGGCCTTGGTAGCCGTCAACGCTCTTGATTTCGAGCCCCGCGTAGGGTTGTCCGGGCTCCCGTCCACCGGCCAGCTCAAACAACTGGGTCAATTCCCTCACCTGACCGCTGTAAGGCGTGATGACCCCCACGTCCTCGGGTTGGAGGTCGCCCGTGGCGAGCAAATCGTTGACGATGCTCAGCACTTTGGCAGCCTCATCACGGTTTGAACGGCTCTTGCCTTCTTCGTCGGTCTCCTCCACGCCCTCGACCGGGACGAAGGCCATCGGCCGGTCCCAGTCGGGCCAGAGAAACCCTGCAGGCGGGGGGCGTTGTTCCGGCGTGCAGCCGTCTTCAAGTCGGTTGTCGTAAAATCGAGCGCTTGCGAACTCACGCAGCACGGGGTGCATGCGATATTGCGTGGTGAGCATCGTTGAGGTCAAACCGCAGGCGATGAGGCGGTCGAACAAGGAGCGATTCAAGCCCCCTTCTTCGGCTCGCTTGCTGATCACGGTCGGCGGGAGTTGCTGATGGTCGCCGACCAAAATCAATTGACGGCACCCCTTGACCACGGGAACCAGCGCGCTGGGCTCCGTGGCTTGCGTCGCTTCATCCATCAGCACGATGGGGAATTTCCGATTCATCAGCAGGCGATGGCCGGCACCGATGGTCGTGGCACAAATCACCTCAGCTTCATCAAGAACGCTGGCGGTCATCTCGTCTTCAAGACGACGGATTTCTTTCTGATTGATGCTGATGTCCCGATGCATCATGCCCCGATCTTTGCCTTTGAGCGAAGGCAAGTCTTTGCGGAATTTACGAAGTTCCTCCTGCAGGAACGTCAATTCTTCTTGCTTCGGGTGGTCCTCGAGAATCGCGTCAAGGGTTGCCGAACGAAGCGCTTCGCGTACCTTGACCGGGCGGCCGACCCGCAACGCCTTCACCCCAAGGTCGAGCAGGCCTTCCAGCAAATTGTCCACGGCCACGTTGGATTCGGCCGTGGCCAAAATGGGTCCGCTTCCCCGCTGAGCCATGACCTGAAGCAGATGCGTGGCCGTGGTCGTTTTCCCCGTGCCCGGAGGGCCTTGAATCAGGGTGAGTCGTTGATGGAGCGAGGCCTCGATGGCCGAGCGTTGCGACGGGTTCAGGTGGGTGAGCGAGGGCGGAGGGCCTCGGGTCTGAAGTCGCCCTCGAATATCGGGTGGCAGTTGAGCGCTCTCGTTGACGTCGAGCACGTTGCCCAACAGGAGGTCTCGAAGCACCGTGCCTCCGTCGCCTTCCGTGGAATGAAACGCCACCAGCGCTTCGTGCATCCGGTCATGAGCGACGCGATTCGCCCCCCGGTCCAAACGCCACCCTCCTTTCCGAAGGTCACGGGGCCGCTCGCCCACCACGACTCGGATTCGGGTGGGGCCTCGGTCAAGCACCACGCCCTCAACCACTTTTTCACCCCAAGGGCGAGACCGTGAGATCAACACGATGTCCCCGTGACCGAATCGATGTTCGGGGAGGCGTCCGCCGTCGGGTGCTTCAAACACCACGATGTCCTCGCCAAAGAAGCGCCCTTGGGTGCGGCCCCTCAACTCAAACAACGCCAATCCTGCGAGAAGGAGGCGTTGCTTGGTCCAGGTTTTCCAGCGTTCTTCGACCGCCTCCGTTTCATCGTCCAGTTCTTGCCGAATGAGTTCGGTCATCCGGGTGAAGTGGTCCTGACTGCGCCGCCAACGGTCGGGCATGGGCTCGTCTTTGGCCATCGGCACGTCGTCGATGTGGGCACTGCTCATCCGTTTGACGGATCCTTTGCGCCCCATGCGACGACCATCGCCCCGCCCCTCATCATCGTATGGATGAGGATTGGTGATTTGGATGAGCGAGAAACCCGCATTCTTAAACACGAAATCCACGGCGCATAAGTAGGTGGGTGGGACATGTTTGGTCGCAAGAAAAAGGAAAAGGACACCATCGGTGTTTCTTGTCCTTATTGCGAGTTCAACAATCCGCTCGGCTCCGAAACCTGCGCTCAGTGTTACTACGACCTGAATCGCTCGGCACGGGACCAGCCCATGGCGGAGCCAACGACCACCGGGGACGAAATCATGAGTCTTCTGCTGGGCGAAAACGAAAGCCTCGAAGAGACCCCCGAAGTCGTTCAAGCCGTTTTGTCCATGGACGACGTTACGGTTGATGTGGACCAATACACGGTGGCCGACCCGCTGGAAAGCGGAGACGAGGACGCCCCTCCCGAGTCGTTTGACTTCATCAAAGGCGAAGGCCCAACGTTGTCGCAAACCATCACCGCTCAAGAGGATGAGGAACCCGTTGAACTCACGGCAGCCGATGCACCCAAGGAATACATTGCCTTCGAGCTTGGCGAAGTCGACCCGTTGGCCGAGGTGGCCGAACCGGTGCACACCGGGAAGGGCGGCCTCTATTCACCCACGGTGGCCACGCCCAATGACGACGACTTGCTGGGCGAAGTGGGGCCAGCGACCAACGGCGCCACGCCGGACCTGCCGGACCTGCCCGACGACGATGATGACGAACCCTCCGCCTCCAATTTGGCTCAGGCGACGGTCACCGAAGCCCCTGCCCCAACGCCGACCCTGCCCGACGACGTCCCGGTGCAGACCAACGCTCCCCAACCCGCTCCCTTTTCATCACCCGATGTCCCTGACCTGCCTGACCTGCCGGAAGACGACGAGCCGGAGGTGGCCGAGGCGACCCCTTCGGCCGAAGCGGTCATCCCCGAGCACGTTGACGAAGCCGGCGCAGAGGCTGCACCAACCACCGAAACGGGTCCAGAGTCGGTTCCTGCTGCTGAACCGACCCACGATGAAAACCGAATTTGGCCCTGGCCAAAAGGCGAGGCTTGGACGCCAACCCAAGTCTACCAAGAGGTGGTGGCGGCCATGGAGCACATCAAGCACGGACGCATGGAAAAAGCCGCCCACACGCTGGACAGCCTCGGCCCACACCTCGACGTGAACCTCGACATGCTGCTCCACATCTCGGTGCTCATGCAGCACTTGGGCCGACACGATCACGTCAAATGGACCCTTGATATGGCAGCCTACGTCTATCCGACCGACGCCCATGTTCAACAAGCTCGGGGGCAGTTGCTCGCGTAGAGGGATGACCATGCACACGACACCGGAACTCGTCGTGGATGACGAATTGGTGCTTCAACCGGCCGAAAAAGCCGTGCTCAACCCCATGCTTGAAGCGTATCATGAGGACGTGCCCGCCGCCCAAACGGCGTTGCCGTGGCTCGACCCCCACGACGATGTTCGGCGACAGTTGCGTGACATGCTCTATGACATCCAAGCTCAAGCCGGTACCGACCGGCTCCATTTTTGGTCCATCCACCGGCGCGACACCCGCGAGTTCGTCGGCTTGGTCGGCTTGGGCGATGAGTTGCAATCGCTGCACTCTGACTTCAATCTCGGCTACTGGGTTCGACGCCATTTCCGACAGCAGCGAATCGCTACGAGATGCGTTGATGCGATTTTTGAATGGTTGGAACAACGAACCACGACGACCACCGTTGAAATCGCCGTTCACCCGCACAACACCGCCGGACTCGCAACGGCGAGCGCGATTTGCCAACGGTGGAACGGCGAGCGACTTGAGGAGTTCATCGGCATCGAATTCAACGAACGAACCGTGCCGCACCACCTTCACCTTGTCGACCTGCGGCCGGAGGCCTGACATGCCGACGTGGTTCACCGTTGACAGCGATGACCTGCGCCATCTCCCTCAGTATCAAGGCCATCCGACCCGCAGCCGAAGGGCCTACGAGGGCCCTGCTCTGGAACCAAGCGAGGCGTTTGTTCAGGGATGGAAGGGGCTGATGGCCTGGATGGACACCCACGAGGCCGCTGTGACGTTGTTTGTCATCACCGACCTCTTGGAAAGCGAGGCGTTTCCCCTCATGTTGAGTGAGGCTTTGGAGAAGTTTCCTCAACGGCTCACCTTCGGGTGCCACGGTCACACCCATCGCTCGTGGTCGGCGTGGGGCGAGGAGGTGGATGCGTTTTCAGCGATGTTGGAACGGTCCACGATGTTGCTCAAGCAGCATGCGGGTGAGGCGTTCCGACCCTATTTCCGGGCTCCCAACGGGTACGTGGCGCCCTGGATGGGCGAGGTACTGGCTCGTCACGGTTACCGCGTTGATTCCTCGGTGAACCCGTCGTGGCTGGTACGCAACAAAGCCGCAGGACACCGCTGGTCGTCGGTCGCCCGCGCCATGGCATCGGCAGGCGTGATCGAGCGCCCGTGGTTGACCCGCTGGACCCTTCCGGTCAACGGGCCGGCCTTGTTTCGCTTTCCCCTTTCGTGGCTCGCTGCCCGGTCTTGGAGACGGATTGGGCCCTTGCTGCAGCCCAGCGACCTGGGTTTGGTCGAAGCCGCCGAGACGGACATCACCACCGTGTATTGCCACGTGCTTGACTTTGCACGCAACAACGGGCGATGGAAGCCCCCGCTCAGGCGTATTGC
>JADHNB010000061.1 GCA_016779705.1 Candidatus Poseidonia sp.
AAACACATTCGTCAAAGGTTGGGTCGTCCATCTCACCTCGCTTCGTTTCGAACGATTCGGTCGCACCCGTTGAGCGGTTGGTGACCGCCAATCCGTAGGAATCAACGGGTTCGTTGAAGGAAACGGTGATGTTCACGGCATTGTTGACGTGGACGTGTTCGTTGTCCAAGAGCACGGAGCCCGTCACGATGACTGGGGTCACGAACAATTCTTCGGGAATTTCGAGGCCACTGGCTGCGAGAAACGCCATCCAATCAGCGACAGGAATGCCCGTGCTCGGGTCTGCATTGACAAACGAGAACACCACTTCGACCACCCATTCAGGGGGTTTTTCACCCGTCATTTGTCCAAGCAGGCTCGCAAATTCATCCCCCGAGATGAATCCATCCTTGTCAACGTCGAGATCTTGGGTCAATTTGACGGGGGACATGGCGGAACTCTTGAGCCAATTCTGGAAGTTTGCGTACAGGAGTTTCGCCATCCCGTTGCTTTGACTGATGGATTGGATGCGGGCCTTAACGGTCGCCACGTTCGTTGTAAATTCATCTTTTTGAGGCAAGATGATGGCTGCCATGGACCACCCATGACCTCTTTCGTCATGAAGATGATGCCGACCTATGGGAAGGAGAGTTGGGGCCAGGACCGATGATCGCCGTGTTCGTAAGGCAATCGACTCAGAAGTTGTTCCATTTCGGTTTGCGTGGTGAGGTCTCGTTCAACTTGGAGACGGTGGAGCCATTCCTTGAGTCGTCCCAATCGCATCCCTTGGTCCAACCCAGCTCGTTGCATCAACCAGTGCCCGTCCACCAAACTGGTCGGCGGGCTGGCTCGAGGGGGCAGGGCCTGCCAAGCCTCAAGCACCTGAGCCAGAGGGTGCTCGGAGGGATGGCCGACCTCAACGCCATGTTCGTGAAGCACGGTACGCACGGCGAGATGGGCATCGGCCTCCGCCCCCAAGACGTGGGCAAAGACCCTCAAGGCTCCGACGTTTGATTGAGGGAGATGTTGGAGATGTTCATGAAATCGGGCCGCTTGGCGTTGAATCTCCCTTGACGTTCGGAGGTGGTTCATGGCTTGAAGCAAGGCTTTCGTGGGATGGTTCACGGTGGCCATGGCCAATCGATGCGGGGCTTCCAAGTCGTCAAGTTCTGGACGGTCCATGGCGGCCAGGATGTTGTCGTCAAGGGGCAATTCAGGATTGAACACCGTGCCTAAGACACCGTCGTTTTGCATCAAACGAAGCAACGAACCACAACCGGGGAGTTCCAAAATTTTCTGAAGTTCCATCCAGTGACGTTCCACGGAAACCAATCGCAACCGTTCTCGCTGCTGGCGAACGGCCAACTGCAACCGGGGGTCCATCGTCCATAACGGTCCATCATCAAGTCGAAGAAAGCGATAGGCCCGGAGGATACGAAGGGCGTCCTCTTCGCAGCGCTGCATGGCTTCGCCCACGGCTCGAAGGCTTCGGGTTTGCAAATCATGTTGGCCTTGAAACGGGTCATGGACCGTTCGACGGGCGGCATCAATGGCCATGCTGTTGATGGTGAAATCCCGTCGGCTCAAATCTTCGAACAACGAGCGGCCCCACGACACGTGTTCAGGATGTCGCCCGTCTCGATACACGGATTCGGTCCGGAGGGTGGTGACTTCGTAGAGTGCTCCGTCGCCCTTGAGCGTCACGGTTCCGAAGGCAGAACCGGTGTCGATCGCTTGGCCTTCAAAAAGAGCCAGCGTTTCTTCCGGCGGGCAAGTCGTTGCCAAATCGATGTCCGTTGCCCGTCGTCGCTGAAGCAGGGCGTCTCGAACACTCCCGCCGACGATCCAAACGCCGTGACCGTGGTCAGCAAACCGATTGAGTACGCCGGTGAGGTCCAAAGGGAGGCGGTCCAACCACTTGGCCACGTGGTATGGAACTGGATACCCGTCAACGTCGGCCTCGAGCCCTGGTCGAAGCGATGCTTTCCCCTCCATGGCCCCGCCTCTTACTGGATGGCGGGGCGTGATGTGAAAAAGCATTATGGGACAATGGTGGCTCGCCAAGGCATGGACTGGACGGAGGAAGATATCGTCCTCGTCCCGCTCGAGTGGCTCAAACCTCACGAGGAGGTCAAGGAACGCAATCGAGACAAATTGCTCGAGATGACCAAGCGTTGGGGGGGCTACACGAAACCCCTGATCGTGGACAAGCATACCGGTGCCATACTCGACGGTCATCATCGGCACTCCGTTGGCCAGTTGCTCGGACTCAAGCGAGTGCCGGCCATTTGCATCGATTACCTTCGCGATGACGACGTTCAGGTTGATGTTTGGCCTGGCTGCGGGTTAGACGCCATCAGCAAGCAAGAGGTCATCGACATGAGCTTGTCCTCTGGCGTTTTCCCGCCCAAGACGAGTCGACACACCATCGCCGACCACACTCCCCCGATTTTCATCCCCCTTGAACGGCTTCTCGTGTTGCCTTCGCTCAACGGGCCTGACGAGACGTGATCCAATCCGTCCAACGTTCGTTCCCTTTTCCACGAAGGGTAACCCCGTGTTGGGGTGACGTGCCAATCTCGACCTCAACGGTGCTGACGATGCCCTCATGGGCCACTTCGAGGTGGACCGTTTGTCCTGCTCTTCCGGACACCAGTTTTGACAGATGGTTGGGCGAACGGATTCGGACGCCATCCAACGCCACCACTTCGTCGCCGACCTGGGTGAAACGGCGCCACGGCGAACCGGCCTGGTAGCCAGCCACCTCCGTCCGGCCGTTGGCGTCTTTGAGATGAACGCCAAGCCATCCTTTCCCTTCCTCATCGGAGGCGTGAGGGGCCAATTTAAGTCGGAAATAGGACAGGGCTTTTTTGATGTTGGGCAAGGCGCGTCGTTTGACCAATCGGTCGAGGAACGGCCCCATGCCTTCTCCTCCCGGGCACGATTTGAGCGTTGAACGGATGTCGCGGTAGTCCACGCCAGGGGATTGAGCGTCCTCTGAATCCAACGAGAAGCGGCGAACCACTTCTCGCATGAGGTCGCAAGCCCCGAAGGTTCCTTGGTTTCGGCGCCGTAATTCAACGTCCAAACAAAGCATGGCCAACTCTCCCTCGAGGTAGTATGAAATTTGGCTTTCCCTCGTGTAAGGGCCGCTTCTATAGAGGTGAATCCAAGCATCATGACTGGACTCTGCCAAGGATTCTCGATGCATGCCGTTGCTGGACGTATGCCGCTTCATTTTTCGTTCGAAATCAATTCGCCAATCGTCTTCGGTCCACGCTCCCGAACGAACGCACATCATGTCGCCCAGCCACGATGTCCCGCCCTCAAACCACCAGAGCAGGTCGGTGTGCGTCTCCGATTGTAAATCGTAATCGAGGAAGGCTTTGGGTCGCAAGCGTTTGACGTTCCACTGATGGAGATACTCGTGGGAGAACAAACTCACCAGGTCACGATATTCATCGGGATGGTTCGGGAAAAGGCACTGACGTGGCATCATGGAGGTTTGTGAATTCATGTGCTCAAGCCCTCCACGACCCGTATCGGTCAAGTGGAGGACGGTGGTGTAATCGGGCCAATCCGGGACGCCAAACAAGGCATGGTGCTCTTTGATGATGCGCTCCATGTCCTCCACAAAGGCTTGCAGACGATCCTCATCGGGTGAATGACCGCCGCTGTCCCACCATTTCAAACGATGAACTCGACCGTCAACCTCATGATCGATGGTGGGATTGGCGTTCACTTCGATGATGCTGTCCAGTAAGGCGTCCCTTCCTTTGGTCGTGAAGGTCCATGTGCGAGCGTCAGCGTCGGGGCCGTTCGCTTGTTCCGTGAGGGTTAGTTGGGTGGCTGGCATCCAAGGCGAAGGGGCCACGAGTTCGACGGTGTGCGTGCCTTGCAGTCGTTCGGTGGCGATGCCTCGCTCGGGCCAAAACCAGGTGAAGGGTGGCATCAAGTGCAGGTGGGTAGCGTCGAGGTGGTTTGAGCGAACGGTCAATTCGTTGGCGAGGAGGCTGTAGTGCAAGCGAACTTCGCTCGTGTCTTTTTTCAGGCGAACCGTGATGCCGTCAACGCCAACCCGTTTCCAATTCAAGGCCCCTCCAGTCTCATCGCAGGCGGTAAAATCAAACATGTGTTGAATCGGTTCTCTGAGGAAATACGAACCCGGTACCCATCTTGGGAAACGGAGAACGAGTGAGGTCGAGGTGAACGGGCCTGACAACGTCAATCCGGCCACGAGGCGGTGCTCCGGGCCATGGGTGGCGTCTGCATGGAAACGGATTCCGGACGGTGGCGTGCTCATGAAGAGAGTTCGCTTGCGGCGGTTGATAGGTTCTCGCACGCCCCCTTCAGCAACGGCCCGAGTTCTCGTTCGAGCAGGGCGTTGACCCGTGCTTGAACCTCGGGCTCAGCGGCGCGTCCAATCAAACGCTCCAGCAGTTTGCTCCGTTCGACCAAAGCGAGTTCCTCGTTATCGATGAGCGCCCACCGAAGCTCGTCTTCGCTTCTGCCTTGACGGGCCACCCAACGAGCCACGGGCTCAAGGATTTTTGCGCCTAACAAACGTTGGACCAAGGGGTCATCGCTCGACTCAACGGATGCTCGCATGTGGTCCACGAGCCTCTTGATGTCGGTGGCGACAAGGTGGCTTGCCAGCGTCTCCACATGTTCGGGTGCGTTGGCGGTCGCCCAAATCAGAATCCCGACAACGTGGTTTCCTGCAGCGGCGTGGGGCAACAATCGATCGACGGTGATGGGCGCTTCTCGGCGCAACACCGCTTCGAGAGCCGCGTGGCGAACCGCTTCCATCTCATCGTCGAGCCCCGCTTCCAGGACCGTGAGTGGGAGGTGAGGGTGTTTCATGGCCATGGTGCGAACGACGGGGGAGGCGTGTTGGGCCATGGCGGGGGCAACATCTCCGTCCGGGTAGGCAAGCAAAGCATGCGCACCTTTCTTTTGGACCACGGCATCCTCGTCCTTGAGGGCTTGCAACGCCAACCTTTTCCCTTCGCTACCAAGGGCAGGCAGCAGGTTCGCTCCGGCACGGCGGACCTCCAGATTCGCATGGTTCAGCAAGGTGGACACCGCCTCCTCACCGATCGCCTGGGCCCACTGGCGATAGGCGTCAAGGGCCTTGGATACAAACCAAGGGTCTTCGTCGTCCAGAAGGGATTCGAAGGCTTCCAGCGTGGCCGGATCGTCGTGTTCAAACAGGGTTCGAACGGCACGGCGGCGCGTTCGGACATCACGATGCTTGAGTCGAGCCATCGCCCGTCCAATGTCGCTGGCCATGCCCCTGGCAGGGCTCGGTCCCTCATAGCCTGTTGCGTCGTCTACCGCAATTCTAGCCAGGCAAAGAACAGGATGATGGGAAGGAGGTAAAACAAGCGCCTGTGCATTCGATGCGTCGCTTCCATGTGCTCCAAAATGGAGGTTGGCAGGACCTCAACTGCAGACGACGTTCGCCGCCTTCGGTGCAGTTCAACCTGCTGTTCAATGTGGTTGAGGACCTTGGAGCGCAGGGCCGGGTCCCGGCTTCGTGCTTCACCACGACCCACGATGTATCGGATAGGAAAGCGCTGAGTCAAGGGCAGGGTCGCCGCCACAATCGCCAGCGGTTGTGACGAGTTGTGCAGGTCAAGGCGCACGGTTCGACCGTCGCTGCGAACGTGGCTCAACACACGCCATCGGCCTTGACCTTCGTTGAATTCGGCCAAGACCTCCCTCACGTCGGCCAAGGGGTCTTCGGTGGGCAAGGCCGGCGCTCTTCGCCATGCCAGGAAGGGCCCAAGGACCATCGCTGTGCCCACGGGCGTCAAGCACATCAGTTGCACCAATTGAATCAAATTCTCGGGCTGGGTTAACGCTGAGAGAACCGCCAGCGAGAATCCCAAAAAGAGCCCGATGAATCCGCCTGCCTGAATACCGGTGCGCAACCCGATTCGTGGGGGTAGCGTCGGTTCCATGGTGATTCCACCGAGTTCCTTGTCTTGAAGGGTGTTCATGGCGGGGCAAAACCTCAAGGCCTTCGTGAACGGGCTTTGGCCATGGAGCCCAACGGCCTTGAGCATCGGCAAGCCGAAGCCAAGGTCGGTCGTTGGGTGATGGGCGTTTGCGGATTCCTGCTCATCGCCTTTTTCCTCGCCCCGATGAGCATTGAGCCTGGCACCGTTCAGCACCTTGGTGCGAGGGCCAACGCCATGGACTACGTGTCAGAGGACGGTTGGGGTTCTAGCGGGAGTACCCCCGTTGCCCCACACCGTCACGCGGGTGAGGACAATCACACCCACGATGATGTGGCATGGTCAAATCTCAATCCATTTGCGGCGTTTATTTACGGTTTTGGCGACCTTAACTGCCACCAAAAGCACGAACGTTCGTGGGAAGTCAACAACAACCAACTTCCCGTGTGCACTCGGGATGTAGGCATTTTCATGGGGCTCTTCATGGGAGGCGCTCTGTTTTCTCGACGGGGATGGAATCGATGGACCGTCCGCGACACGTGCCTCTCCCTTTTCCCCGATGCATGGATGGATTCAACCTACCAAACCAATCGACGAACGCTGGTGTGGTTGGGGGTTGGAACCCTTCTCTGCCTGCCGCTGATTGCCGACGGCTTCTTGCAATTGCTCACGTCCTACGAATCCACCAACCTCAAGCGGGTTCTGACCGGCGTTCCCTTTGGGTTTGGGCTCGGGATCCTGACGTGTGCCATGTTCTCTGCACGGGCTGGAGCCTTTGTCGGTGCGGGTCAAGTGCTGCTTCCAGGCAACGCCACCTTTGTCCTAGCGAAGTCTTCCCAGGAGGCTCACGAAGAGGAGTGATTCGGCGGTTCCATCGACCACCAAACGTTCAACTCGGCAGGGGTGGTTGGCAACGGACACCCTTCGTGTCCGCTGGTCAAGATGGTTAAGCGCTCGCGAATGTCCTCCACCGCCTTGGATAAGGGAGCCGACAATTCCTTGCCTTCTTCAACGGTGAACACATCCTCCAACGCCTGTTCCCAGGGGGCATCGGGGTGGGCTCGTCGCCAGGAGGCAAGGTGAGGCCGCAACGGCCACATGGCCAAGGTCAATCGAGCAAAGCCCAAACGCTCGTCTCGCAATTTGAACAATTGAGCATCATTGAACGGGGTGTGGTTTTGTTGCTTGTGGACCCAATTTTCGGTTAAGAGCCATTTGATCAATCGCTGAGTGTGGCGTTGAGTGACCATGCGCACCGGACCGAGGGATGCATGGAGTCGTGGGACTTCGCTTGAACCCACCATCAAGGAGAGCGTTCCGAGAATGGACCAGCATGAATGCGCCATCGGTGATGCGGGTACGTCGTTGTCCTGTGCCGATTGCGTGGGCCAAGCGTCCTCCGCTTCTTGCATCCATTGCGAGGGAGATTTTCCACCCAACCATCCAACGTGAATGGCGGTCCTTTCTTGCGGCGCACCGGGCAGTCGACGTTGTTTCTTGACATCGTGCACCAAGGCGTTGAGTAAGGCTCGGTCAACGGCGTCGAGGTCGACGTTGAGCGGAGCCGGCTTTTTGTTGAAAAACCGTCGAAGCTCCGTGCGGAGCTTGCTTTTCAACTCGTCAAGGCCGCCTTCGTTCATGATGGGGCCAACAACGTTACAGGCATTGAAGGGCGCTGGCACATCGGCGTCGCTGGCAAACAATTCGTGGAACCCTTTTCGAATGGTGGTTTGAATTTCCTCGGTTTCAAAGTATTCTTGTTTTTGGCTCGTCATTCGTAGCGTCCCCGAACGAATGCGTTTCATCGCTTTTTCCGGGTCGCAATCGATCCAGAACACCAGGTCGGGGATCATCGCCGCAGCGTTCATGCTGGCCACGCGTCCAAGGCCAAGTTCACCCACGACGCCCTGGTAAATGAGCGAAGAGTGGATGTTGCGGTCTGAAACAACCACGGCGCCCCGAGCGAGATGGGGCTGGATGAACGTGTGGGAATGATCGAGTCGGTCCGCAGCAAACAATCCTGCTTCTTCAAGCGGGGTTTTGTTGCCCAATTTCACCGACGAAAGCGCCATTTTTCCCAATTCGCTATGTCGGCGAGGCTCATGGGTCATGACGACCTCAGGGAACGGAAATTCCGCGAGCAATTCTCCCAGAATTCGAGCGGCTTCGCCCTTCCCGGACCCGTCACCTCCTTCCACCGAGATCAGGTACATGTTCAGTCCTCTCGGCGGTCTTCAAAGTCATCCCGTGCGAAGACGTTCACGACCATGCCGAAGAGGATGAGGGTTGGCCCAACAACGATCAGCCCCCGGCTGAGCAAGGCCACACCTGCGAGGTATTGGCTTCGTCGGTAGCGTTTTCCGCGGCGAATTTCCACCGCTGATTGGATGCCGAAGAACGCGGTGACGATGGTGATGAGGCCGATGGCGCTGGAAAGGGCAACGGCGTTCTCAAGCGTCCATCCCGAGATGCTTTGGTCATCGGTTTCCGTTCGGGTTCCGTCACCGGCCTTCATGGTCACGGGATCCAAGCCGACGTTATCGGGGATGAACGAACGCTCAACGGTCTCGTACCCGTCCTTGCTGAACACGATCAGGTGGAGTTCTTGGTTGACGTTGTTCATGGAAAAATAGCCGAATCGGTCGGTGACCGTTTCTTGGAGCAACGCTCGTGACTCGGCTTCAAGCAGTTGGACGGTGACATTGCCCACGCCAGAGCCGTCGACGTCTTCGAGGGCAGAACCTGAGATGTCGACCGTTCCTTGGTCGGCAAACAGCGAGGTGTTGAGCAATTCACTGGGGTTTCCCTGAAGGATGAGGGCGCCGCTGATGATGCCGAGGAGGCTGCCAATGAAAATCAGGGTGGCGGCGAGGTTTCTCCATCGGTCGGCGTCCCTGTCCAACATCTCGAGCCATTCGTTCGCTCGCTCTTCGGCATGGGTTCGGTTTGAAGCGGCCTGAAGGTCATCGCTGGTCACGATCAACTCTTCGGGGGCTTCGAGGAGGTCACCTGCCTCTTTTTTCGCTTTGACCCGGGCTCGAAGAGCCAGCATGCGTCGTTCCCGGTCCTCGTCCATGCACTCCCCCCCTAGCCCACCGATGATGTGCGCGGATAATACACCTTCCATGGTTTACCGCGCATGCAGGTCATGGTTTTCCCTTCCATTCGACCACGGCCAGCAAAGCGCAAACGGCGCCCAAGGCCACCCCCGCCAAGAGGGCGATGCCTGACGTATCGTCTTCCTTTTCCCCATTGGGGTCGCCATCAATTTCGATGTCCAGGTCGGAGGCGGTTGAGGGCTCATCCGTTGGGCTGGGGTCTTTTGCAACGCCGACAAAGGCATTGGTTCGCAATCCGAGCTCAACCAAGCGACCCACGTGTTGAAGCGAGGTGGCACTGACTTTGTCGGGCGTGTCTTCCATCGTGTGCCAGTAACTGCCAAAGGTCATTGCCTTCGCCTCTCCGTACAGAGGGTCCATGATGTCCAAACTGGGGATGTTCCGCACGTGGGCGTGGTAGTGGTCGTCGAGAACACCCACTTCAACCTCGTATTGGACG
>JADHNB010000062.1 GCA_016779705.1 Candidatus Poseidonia sp.
CTCGAGAGTTCGTCATGCGGTGCACCTCAAATTGACCCCATAGGGGTCAAGCCTCCGACTGGACGGGCGGTGATAAACATTCACCACTCAACTTGACGAAAAGGGACGGCCTGCGAGCCGTTCTTCAGGGCGAGCGGAGGCGGTCGACCACACGGCCCCGTCGCGGCTTGGAGATACCGAGCGGAAGCGGAAGATGCCGTTCGAGGAACACCTCGTTTTCCCAGACAGCAAGGCATGAACATGTCAACCCTTCAAACTCCATCAAATCTCCGGAAACGGCGTACCGTTCCACCGCGGCGACCACCTCAGCATCGCAAACTCCGCAGTTGTGTGAACCACGAATTTTCCCTCCTGCGGTGGGATGGACAATGAGCCGGCACACTTGGTCGTCGTCCCCGTTCACGCCCCCTTGTGGATGGATGATGGCGTGAGAGCGTCGAATCATTTCCACCAGGGACCAAAGCCATGGTGGACGATACTCGTCATGACGATGCAATCGGTCAATGACGGTGCCTCGTTGAATGTTCATCGGGTTGACCGAAATTTCATCGGAACGCTCGGCAACCGATTGAACCCAAGCCACGCAATGGTCAAGCGCATCCGCCTCGCTCATGAACGGCGGTTTGAACATCAAGTAGGTCTTGATGCGGAGGTTAAAGCGTTTCAAATTCGTGACGGCACGGTCCCAAGCCGCCGTTGAGAACCCTTTGTTCACGTGAAACCGAAGCACTTCATCGTCGTAGGCCTCCAAACCGATGGCCACGGTGAACGAGGGGTTGATGCCGGTGGCCCAAGCGAGTTTCGCTTCGGTGAGTTGCTCACAACGGCTCTCAACGATGAGTTCTTTGCCGAGCTGGTGGCAGTCCTTGAGGACCGTTTCCTGGAAATCAACGGGGATTTCTCGATCTTCGAGCAAACTGCCCGAGGTGTACACCTTCACCATCGCTTGCTTCGCAAAATGGTCGTGGGCGGCTTTCGCCGCCTCCCATTGCGCATGGAGGTCCTCGCTGGTGACATCGTCTCGGGTGTCGTTGAAATAACCACAGAAGGTGCAACCGGAAGACCACCACCAGTGGCAGCCTTTGGTTCGCAGAATCACGGTGACCGCCTCACAAGGCGTGCCGTCGGCCAACACTTCTGGAGTGGTATACACCGTTGCCGGTTCGCTGGCATCCCAGGATTGTTGCTTTGCCTTCGCCCAAGGGGTGTTGGCAGGAGCTTTGACCAAGTCGTGAATACGGAGGCCCTTGTTGCCAGTACCAAGCAGGGGGCGAGGAGGGGGCATGGGTTCACCGCACCGTTCCGTCGGTATCTTGGGTTTCAAACCACCGCATCGGGCTGGCCGAGGCTGGCCTCAAAGAAACCGACCAGTCGGTCTCGGTAGAGTTCGGGTTGGGTCAACATCAGCGTGACGTGAGAGAGAACCCCTTCGCGGCCCCCATCCTCGTGAGCAATGGCCGATGAGGCGAACCAACATTCGACCAGCCCGTCATCGTTCACGCTGGCCTCCGCTGCAGCGCACATCGATTGGCCGTGATGGATGTTGATGCGAACGTCTTCAAGCGACTGGGTGATGAACACGGAACGGTTTCCGACCGTTCGCATGGCGTTGATCGGTTCGAACTTCACCAAATCGTCGCCCGAAGACACCTTTCCTGCGAAAATGGCCGCGTCCTTCAGGAACGGTGGGAACCCGGCAAACTCCAATTCTTCGTGGATGATGGTGCCCATCGAGGAAAACGGCGACTCGAGGAAAACGGCTTGGAGCCTCGGTTCTTGCTCAAAAGCGATGGTGGTCGCCCCTGCCCCCATGGAGATGCCTACGGCCCCGATGCGTTGGGCGGAGGCCCCTTTCTCGTCTTGCAGCCATTGCCAAACGGCCAAGAGGTCCCTGTATTCTCGTTGTCCGGCGGAAACCAGTCCGTCCTCAACGGTGCTGTTGCCGTGATCGCGAACGTCGAGCAACACAACGTTGAAACCGGCTTGGTGAAGCCATGCTGCAGGAATTAGGACTTCGTGATTGGCTTTGCAGGAACGAATGCCATGAACAAGAATCACCCATGGCTGAGACGGGTCGTGCTCCATGACCCAAGCCGCCAACGTGATGGGTTCGTCGGGCACATCGATGGTCTCGTTGGCCCACGCCTCAAACCAAAGCGGTTCCAAGGCAGCGGCCAACGTGTCGTTTTTTTGATGGGTGACCGTTGAAACATCTTCGTGCCACAATTCCACGCTGAAACGGTCGGGGGTGTTGCGAGCCGAGTGGCCCGAACACTCCAGGTTGCTGGCGGCGGCTTGGGTGTACACCAGATTACCAAGTTGATAGTAAACCACCGGGGCGCTGACCACCAACAAGACCAACAGGGCTGGTACGGTTCGTGCCCATCGATTCATGCTTCTTCCCTCGTTATTGGCTCAAAAACCACGGTGGTACCGGCCAGCACATGTTGGCCTTTTGGCAAACCGCTGTGGTGGTCGGCGGCCGTTATGATTGATGAATGGTAATGCTCAGCCGGCACGCGAAGGTCCACTCTTGAGCCCAATCGAATCATGCCGATGCGTTCACCACGACGAAGCTGCTCGTCGTCCAAGCGAAAGGGAACAATCGTACGGGCCAACGCCCCGGAGATTTGCGTAAGTTCGATCCGATGGCCGTTGGTCAGGCGATGGACCGAGCGAACACGTTCGTTGAATTCGCTTTCTTTGGTGTAAGCCGGACGAAACGGTCCGCGCCGCCGCCCCTTGCCCGTGCGGTGTTCAATGCGTTCAATGACACCGCCGCCTGGAGCACGATTCACGTGCACGTCGAGCGGGGACATGAACACGGCCAGGCGCCAAACATCGTCGGACGATTCCTCGCCGGGGGGGACGCGTTCAAACCGCTGTTCGGTGGTGAACGTCAACGGATTGGCCAACGGCGCTGGATACCATTCACCGGTCAGCGCATCCTCCTCCAACGTTGCCGAGTCTCGCTCGGCGTTGGTTGGTCGACGCCCGATGGCTCGCTCTCGAATGAGAAACATGGCGTGACCGTCGGCCGGAGAGACCAGCACGCCTTCGGTTCGCGGGACGGGGCGGTCAGGGTCTCGCCAAAAATACCCGAGAAACACGGCGACCATCAAACACAGCATGCCAAAGAGCGGAACCAAGCCGGCCAGCGGGTCGATGAAACTGCCAATCACCAAGGCACTAACGCCCATCATGGTCATCGTGAGGACCGGTGCGACGCCGCCCGGGGCCAATCCGGCCATGGGTTCACCTACTCAGACGCCCAAGGGTCTTCGCCATCGCCCCAACTTGCGGGAGGCGCATCCTCTTGGGCAGAGGGCTCCTCTTCGGCAGGAGACGCCTCGGCCACGATTTCCTCAGGGGCCGCCTCTTCAACAGGAGATTCTTCAACCACCTCAACCGCAGCCGTAGCGGCTTCGGCTTCGGCTGCCTCGGCGGCTTCGGCCGCTTGTTCTTCGGAACGGGCTTGCACCATTTCCTCCATGCGCTCGGTGAAGACACGGGACATGTGTTGCGATTTGCGCTCGGCTTCCACGGCACGCTCGATCATTTCGTAGCGTTCCTTGATGGCTTTGTTCAAGTCCTCGAAGATTTGCATGTGGGCCACGTACCAATCATCGCGGGCTTTCATTTCGGTGACGGCAAGGCGCAAGTCGTTGTCAAGTTCCTCGGCAATGCCGAAGACCTTGCCCAAACGGTCTTTTTCACGTGAATACTTTTCTTCCATTTTCTCGAGTTCGGGCTCAAGGTGTTCAACGCGCTTGGAGGATTTGGTCGCCTTCATTTCCAGTTCTCGTGCACGAACGTCCTTCTCGGCAATGATGGATTCAAGGGATTCTTTTTCGATTTCCCGGTCGATGATCTCCTTCTCCAAAACTTCAATTTCGGCCTTGGCGTCCACGAGTTCTTTTTCTTGAGTTTCATAGGCGGCAAACAACTTTTGCAAACGATCCGTCTCGGTGGCCAGCGCCTCCTCGAGTTGTTTGATTCGCACCTCAGGAGTGATGGTTCCTTCCGACATGTGTTCACCCGGAGGTCAAGCCTCCACACACGGCGAGTCCTCTCCTCCCTATCAAGCCGACGCTCCAAAGAGCACCGTAGCGGGCGTCATTCCCCGTGCCATCGGTCAACGAAGCGCGTCCGTTGCGGCTACGAGTTCACGGGCGATGCTGACTTCACCCATCGAATGGCCCGCATCGGGAACGATGACCAGTCGGCTCGAGGGCATGGCCTGATGCAGTTCCCAAGCGCTTCGCGTCGGGCAGACCACGTCGTACCGCCCTTGAACGATGACCGTCGGAAGGTGCTGAATGACATCGATGTGGTTGAGAATGTGAGCTTCTTCAACGAAGATGGCGTTGATGAAGTAATGGCATTCGATTCTTGCAAACGCAACGGCGAAGTCAAGGTCCTCCGCTTTTTCCAGATATTCGGGGTCGGGAAAGAGACGGCTGGTGGCCATTTCCCACCGCGTCCACTCCTTGGCGGCAGCCCGTCGAACATCGATGTCGTCGCTGGTCAACCGGCGGTAATACGCTTGGATCAAATCGTCTTGCTCCGCCACAGGGATGTGGTCTCGATACGGTTCAAACGCATCGGGAAAGATATGACTGGCGCCGTCCTGGTAAAACCAGTGCAACTCGGAGCGACGGCACATGAAGATGCCACGCAGCACCAAACTCAGCACCCGTTCTGGATGGTGTTGAGCGTAAATGAGCGACAGCGTGGAGCCCCATGAACCGCCGAACACGTGCCATTGGTCAATCCCAAGGTGTTCTCGTAACCGCTCCATATCGTGAACCGAGGCTTGGGTGGTGTTGTCCGTCAATTCAGCGTATGGGGTCGATTTTCCACAACCGCGCTGACTGAATTGAACGATGTTGAACGCATCGGGATCGAAGTATTGGCGGTACGAAGGTTGGGCCCCGCCTCCCGGTCCACCGTGCACGACCAACACGGGAAGGCCGTCTGGGTTTCCGCTCTGTTCCCAAGCGATGTCGTGAAGTTCGGAGACCGAGAGAAGGCCTTCGCGATGCGGTTCAAGGGGCGGATAAAGGACGTCAGCCAGCGTGGTTGTGGTGTCAAGCATGACCCTACCACGAGCAAGGCATGCATCGTCCTTTCGCTGTGAACAGGTTCATGGACGACCGAGGAAGGCCCCACAGCATGACGCTACGACCAGCGACGGATTTGTTCAGCGAATGGGCCGACGTCGGCCGAGATGAAGGCATGGAGCGTGGCCACACCCCCAGCGTTGACGTGATGCTCGACCGACTGTTGGAGGGCTGGAACCAACCGTTCACCGCCATCGACATTGGATGTGGAAACGGTTGGGTGGTGCGGCGGTTGCGTCAGCACCCGTTGTGCGCACACGCCTCGGGCATGGACGGCGCTCCGTCCATGATTACCAAAGCGCGGGAAGTCGACCCTACGGGAGAGTACGTTGAGGCCATGTTACCCGATTGGTCCCCCTCCAAACCGGTGGACTTGGTCCACACCATGGAGTGCTTGTATTACCTAGAGGAGCCCCTTCCGTTTCTCAAGACCATCCACGATGCCTGGATGAACCCCGGAGGGCGTCTGGTCATCGGTGTGGACCATTATCTGGAAAACGAAGCCAGCCACGACTGGGGCGTTTCGTTGCACGTCCACATGAGTACCTTGAGCATTGAAGCGTGGAAACAGGGGTTGGCCGACGCAGGGTTCACCGACATTCACGCAGAACAAGTCGGTGCCAAGGAAGGTTGGGCCGGCACCCTCGTCCTGACGGCCTCCAAGCCCGCCCTCACCTGAAACCTAGCGGCTCGCCCTGAGGTCCGCATCGACGGAGGTCGCCGCGGTAAAACGGGCACTGCTGACAGGTTGCCGCTCCGGACGGGAGCCGTTGCGGTTCGGCCAAGGTCGGGTTCAAGTGAACCGCAGAGCGCCACTGAAGATGACGGCGAAGATCCTTTTTCGCTTGGTTGAAATCCTCATCGTTGAGTTGCACGATTCGACCGTTCGCACCGAGCAAGAGCGCGGGTGGAAGGACACGTCGCCGCTCACGCTCGGGTTTGGTGGCTTCCATCGCCTCAAGGGCCACGGAATACAACGTCAATTGCAATCGGTGTTCTTGCAGGATGGCGTCCTCGGCTGGCGTGGCGGGCTCCACTGCGAGATGGGTGGGCGGAACGGCCTGCAAGGCGTGACCGTCGGCAGGCGACGAGGGGTCAAACGAGGCAAGGCATCCTTGGGTCTTCAAATCAACCACTTGCAACGCGCCCTGACCGTTTTGGTCCGCCAAGGACAACACCAAGTCGGCTCGTCCGCTGAAATCCATCGTCACCGAAGCGGTGACGGAGGGTGGGCCGGCGAGACTTTGTTCCGAAGCGTGGAAGGTCTCGCTGTTCACCTCCAACCGTTCCCGGTGGAAGAACGGCAATTCGGTTCGAACCGCTTCCACCGTCCAGCCATGATGCGTTTCGCCCGACACCCAGCGACCGAGTAAACCTTCGTCGATCAGACCGCCCAGATGGACCAGTCGATCTCGCCAGTGGGCCGTTGAACGGCCTTCGTCTTGCTCTCTACCGTAACCAAACTCCTCGAGTACACGCGCCACGGTGGTGCTTGATGCCAAATCGTCCTCGGAAGGGTGCAACCAAGACGGTTCGAGCAAGGGCGTGGATGTGTGTTTGTTGAGCGGGTTTCGCAGACCAATCTCAAGGACGCGGTGCATCATCAACCCAAATTCCGTGGGTTCAGGCCAGCGACGCTCTTCGGCCGGCACCGAGGAGGTGGTGGGAAGGACGAACGGTTCGGTTGGCCAACCCTTGACGTGTTCCAACCAATAACGTCGTTGACAGGCGTGGGTGCTGTCCAAATGATGGGCGGCTCCTTTGATGGCTTGGTCAACCGAGAGCGGAGGCGAAGTGCGCACTTCACGGGTTGGACCGTGTTCGAGGTGGGCCTCAATCATCCTCGCCGTTCGCTGGGCCGAAGGTACGGTCACGTGATCGAAGCATCGCGGATGGTGGTAGAGGCGGAGCCCGGCCACACCGTCCTGGCCCAACGGCGCAGCGGTCAGCAAGGTGGAGGGGTCCAGTGCAGTTTGGGTGGCTTGCACGGAAAACGGCGGTGGGGCGGGAGCGTCGACTTCACCGTCCAACAGCCAGGGTGAATTGGCGTCTTCTGCGCACCACGAAGCGCGTCGCAACCCCTCGATGAGCATCCACCCCATCGTTCGGGGGTCGGGTTGCAGGCGCACGGACAGGCGCCCCGAAACTTCGTCGAACGTGAACTGCTTGCCCGGAGACCCCGTCAGGATAAGACGGTCCTTCACGCGAGTGAGGGCGACGTAGAATTTTCGTCGCAGTTCGGCTTTGTCTTGGGCCTTGTTCATCTCCGCTGCAAAGGACCAGAGGCCGTCCTTCGGTCGGTCACGGGCTCGCCAAGGTTGAATTCGGCCTGCCACGATTTGAGGCGTCACCAAAATGTTGTCTTGAACCGCCATGCTGGCGTCGGCCATGCCCGCTGAAAACAATCCAGAGACCACCACAACGGGGGCTTGGAGCCCCTTCGAGCCGTGAATGGTCATGATTTGGACCGAAGCGGGGTCAGCTTTGGCGATGGCCTGCGGACCGCTTGACCCAAGACCGTGAATGTCCACCATACGGCGGTGCATGGCCGCCACGTCGTGACCCGTTTCTTCGCCGATGCTATGGAGAAGGGCGACCCATGCTTCGGCGAATTGCCGTTGGGCATCGTCGGGGTAAGCCACCAACAGGTCGGAGTGGTCCAGCACGGCGTCAAACGCATCGTACACCGCTCCCCACTCAATCAATTGGTGAAGCATGGCCAGGTGTTGGCCAACCCCTTCGGTGGGTGCATTCCCCATCAAGGCAGGCCAGACGTTGTGGCCCACCGGGAGGTCGACCAGCAGATCGTGGACTTGTCGCTCGGTCATGCCGACCACCGGCGAGCGAGCCAATTCAAACGCAGCTTTTCGCATCGATGGGCGGGCCATCAAACCCAGCAACGCCATCAACGGCTGAACGACGGGTTGCTGGAGCAGCCAGCCCTGTCGGTCCGCCATCACGGGAATGTTTCGCCCTCGGAGCCTTCGGACGAGGTCGGGGAGGTGCTTTCTTGAGTTCACGAGAATCATGATGTCATTGGGTCGAACTTCGGGGCCCGTTTCGCTCACCGTGACCCAATCGGCCGTTGCAGATGACCACACCCGGGTCGGAGCATGGCGAAGGAGCGCTTGCAGACGGTCGGCGATCAGTTCGTGTTCACGCTCCACGGCACTGGCCGACGGGTCTTCGAAGGTCTCCACCGCTTCATCAAGGTCCAAGGGAGCGGTCGTAACGGTTCCAGGCACGGGCAGCAACCACTCCAGGACGCCCGGCTCATCGTTGTCGCGAGCCGGACGCAATCGTTGGGCTTCAGCGTGCCAATCACCGGGGAGTTCGTGGTGACGTGGATGGAACACCTCGTCAAAGAGGTCGTTCATCGTCCTCATCAAATCGTGGCGAGTTCGATGGTTGGAGGTGAGGTCAACGTGGCCTTCGGAGCGTCGTTGTCGACGGTCCCCTTCGATGGCGGGCAGCGATGGGTCGTCTTCCCGGTCAAACGGGACGTGTTCATGGGGGGCTGAAACGGCGCCGTCGTGGAGATTTGAAAACGAACCGCCTTCGCCTCCAGCCCCAACGGGCCGTGGGTCACGACCACAACCCGGGACGCGAAGGTGACCCAAACGCTCATCGTTGACTTCGAGGGCGTTGAACGCTCGGATGGCAGCCACGGCTCGACGCATCACGGAAACTTCCGCCTGACGGAACCGGTAGATGCTCTGCTTCATGTCGCCCACGATGCAAACCGTTGGGTCCCACGGTCCAAGAGGCCGTTCGGGGTCGCCTTCACGACGACTTCGCCGTCCCCAAAGACGAGCAAGGAGACGATAATGGGAGGGGTTCGTGTCCTGGTATTCATCGATGATGAAGGCGCGGAATTGCCGGCGTAAATCGCTGAGGATGGAAAAGCGCCGCTGCAAATCTTCACGCAACACCGGCCGGTCGTTCAGCATGGTCAGGGCACGAGCGATGTGAACATCGCTCCACGGCTCCTCTCCAGCAGCGTCGAGGACATCGATGACGTCGGGTGGGTAGCGGTGGCGACAGACATCGGGGCAACGGGCCAACAGGAGATCGGCCGCAAACCGTTGCATGTCATCGAAGTCGTGCATGCCGTCCAGCGATTTTCTTCGGGCCAAGATTTGGCGAAGCGCCGTGTGCATGACCATCAAATCGCTCAACACCTCGGTCTGCAACGATGCCGTGACATACATGTCCCGCTCACCGGGCTCCAGCGGGAGCGGCGATTCGAGCGGGTCCA
>JADHNB010000063.1 GCA_016779705.1 Candidatus Poseidonia sp.
ACGGCGATATTTTCCCCGACCCCAACGACCCCGGTCAGTACATCGAAGTGGACCCCACCTCCTACTCGGTGGAAAGCAACGGCATTCTCGAAATCCACTGGAAGTTCTTTGTCACCGCTGAAATGCCCGACCAAGACAACGTCCGCTTCCGCACCGGTTGCCTTGACGACACCGGCACCGCCGGCTTTGCCCCTGTACCGCTGATGTCGGAAACGGGTTTGTCGGTCAACCGTTCCTTCGGCTTGGGCTGGTTGAACGTTCGCGACAACGACGGTGAAGTCACCTCTCAGGACGTCCCTGATGGCTCTTGGGTGGCTGCCGGTGAGCAGATTCACTTCGTGGGAGCGATGTGGTTCAAAGACACCGAAGATGCGCCCAAAGACAGCGCGTTTGACGTACGCGTCTCCCGGAACGGCTACATTGAAGCCACGGCGCGTGACACCACGAACAACAACGGGTCGTACTTCATATCGATTGATTTGCCCACCATCGACGTGCCCGACGGGTTGACCTACGAGGTGCAGACGTACAACGAACGCAACCCCGACCACGTTCAGCAACCCAACGCCGACTGGCGCCGCACGTATCGCGTGGATGCCACACACCCTGAACGCAAGATGGTCTCGCCTCTCGACGATGCTTACGAGGCGGCGTCCAACGAACAGAACATCATGGTGCTGGTTGAGGACAAGGTTGGTCACCCCATGGAGCTCGAACTCAACTATTGGGTCGAGGCGGACCACGATGCCAATCGTAACGGGGAAGCCGATGCCGAAGAATACGTGACCAAGATGGTGCGCAACAGCACCGTGACCAAATCCAAGTGGTTCATCACCACCATCGACACCTCGCGAAACCCCAACATGGGCCGAGTGTCCTACTTCTGGGACGGTGGCGATGAGGCCGGCAACCCGCTTCATTTCAAGGTCCTTGACGACGATGACGAGGTCATGATGTTCGAGTCGGGTGAAGGTTTCCTCTACGATGACGCCACCTTCCGAACCCGCAAAGATTCGTCCGCCATCTTCACCGGACTGGAATGGTTGGGTCACGAAGACAACCAGGCCGTCTATGCTGGCATGGACCAAACCATCAGCCTCGGTTTCATCGACGCCAACACCGCCATCGACTTCGAATTCATCTCGTTGGTCTTTGACTTCGAAGGGCCCAACCCCGCCCGAGACGCCCAGAGCATCTCGTACTCTGGGGTCAACAACACCTTCTGGTCCGATTCTCCCTACATCCATCTGTTGCCCACGAGCAAAATGACGCAGACCACCAACGAATCCGGATTGCCGTGGATCTTGCTGGAATTCAATTTCAAGTTCAGTTGGGACTGGCCCGATGAGGAAATGGGAGACGTTGCGCTGCTTTACAAGGAATTGGGCAGCTCCGACCCGTCCCGTATTTTGCTGCTCGAGCACACGTTCCGAGTGGAGAACGACCTGATGCTTTCGCCAAAGGATTTCACCGTTGAGGACATCAGTGAGCCCCGAACCGGCCCGGTGGCGGACGGGAGCCGTGTTCGAAAGGACGACCGGTTGGCGTTCAGCGGTCGCGTGGTCTACGAGGGCAGCCAGACGCCAGCCCCACGAGACGTCGGTATCCTTGTCGAGGTGTTTGACGGTGAAAAGCTCTGGTCGGACGGTTCACTCACCGCTGACGGCGGTTACGCCGTTGAGGTGCCGCTTTCTTCGGCCCTGACGTTGCAGTCTTCGCCATCTCGAACCTGTCTCATCTCCATCACCAACATTCCCGGCCGTGGTGAAGACATGACGGGGACGCTGGTTTCCACGACCCTCCAAGTCGTGGTTGACGACGCCGCACCTCGAGTGACCCGGCGCATTGCCCCGCTCAACGTCATCGATATTTCGGCCAACAACGACCTGTCTCAGATTCCGGTGGAATTCCAAGGAACGGAAGATGCCGATTTGACCGGGTCCAAGCAAACGGTCCACTGGGTCATGCGCGATGCCACGCGAACCATGACCATCGGCGCTGGCTCAACAATCCTGGGCATGCAACAAGACGGTCAAAACGTCAAGTGGACCGGTGTGGTTGACATCACCGCTGGCGGGTCCATCGTGCCCCGTGCGGGCGATTTCATCGGCTTCTACGTGACCGGTTACGACGCTGCGGGCAACCAATTCCCGGTGGTTTCCAACTCGGAAGCCAGCCCCGTTCCCGAATTGGCCTCGGACGACACCGATTTCGAACGCCAATGGGTCCGATTGGGAGCCGTTGGTCCCGAACTACGCGTGCGCAACATCGTTCTGAGTGACGACCACATCGCTCCGGGCTCCAAGATCGACATTCGGGCGGACGTGTTCAACGCCGGTGGCAACACCACGGCTCAATTCAAGGTCGCCTTCTACGCCGGTTCGAGCGACAATCCCTTCGAAGTGGTTCGCGTCAACGGAATCGATGCGGGCGAAATCTTCTCCATTTACGTTGAGTGGGAATCCGAAGAAGTTGACCGCGTGCGTGTGGTGGTGGACGCTGATAACGAAATCCCGGAAGCCAACGACGATGACAACTCGGCCGAACACGCCGTGACCATCGCCTACGGCCAATACTTGGGTTGGTTCGATTCCGTTCGTGAGCAACCGTTGGCGTGGCTCTTTGCCTTCCTCAGCATCCTGACCCTCTCCATCGTGTTCACGGTGGCCACCAAGACATCGATTGACTTTGGAGGAGGTGCTTTCGACGACGATGAATCCGACTGGGAAGACGACGACGAGCACGACGAGGACGACGATGACGACGACGACGATGACGACGACGATTGACGGTCGTCCAACGCTTCGTTGTTGATAGCCAAATCCTCAAAAGCAGTGGGTAAGGCCTCTTCCACGGGGGAGGGGAGAGTATGCCGCGCGCGTTTTCCCTGCTTCACCCTTCGCTGGCCAATGCACTTGATGAAAAAGGATGGCAAGCGACGCCTGTCCAAGAACACGTGATTCCAGAGGTCATCCACGGCCACGACCGACTGATCGTCGCCCCTACTGGGTCAGGCAAAACCATGGCGGGCATTCTTCCGTTGTTTCACCGTTGTTTGACCCACGATTGGCCGTCGTTGTCCATTCTCTACATCACGCCGCTTCGGGCCCTCAATCGCGACGTTGACCGTCGCTTGCAGGAATTGGCCGAAGCGGTCGGCTTGCGCGTGGACGTGCGTCACGGTGACACCTCGCAAGCGCAACGGGCCAAACAAACTCGCCGTCCACCGAACCTTCTGGTCACCACACCCGAGACGTTTCAGTTGATGTTCACCGGAAAGAATCTGCGAGCCATGCTCAGCACCGTTCAAGCGGTGGTCGTCGACGAGGTCCACGATTTGGCCGCCTCGGAACGCGGATGGCAGTTGGGGGTGGGGTTGGCTCGATTGGAGGCCTTGACAGGCCACCCCGTTCAACGGCTGGGCTTGTCGGCGACGGTGGGTAACCCCGAAGCGGTGGCGGGATGGTTATCCCCGCGTGACGCAACGCCGCTCATCACCACCGGCGACCGGAAGACCGAACTGAGCGTCGAATCACCGGTGGTGCTCCCCGAAGACGAAGAGGGCTGCGTGGACTTGGCCATCCCGTCCCCGAAACAACACTCGGCGTATCGGCGCTTGATTTCCTTGTTGAGGGACGAAGCGCCTTGTTTGCTCTTTGTCAACAGCCGGAGCGAAGCGGAAACGTTGACTGCAAGGCTGCAAGTGATGGCTCCTGACCTCAAATTTGGGGTTCATCACGGTTCGCTGGCGGCTGAAACCCGGCAACAAATGGAGGACGAATTGCGGGACGGGACGCTGGCAGGACTGGTGTGCACCTCAAGCCTCGAACTCGGGATTGACGTGGGCAGCGTGCGGCGCATCCTGCAACTCCATTCGCCCAAATCGGTTGACCGCATGCTCCAGCGGGTGGGGCGGGCCGACCATCGTTTGGGGGGTGTCGGTCGAGGCCACGTGGTCACCTGGGACACGGACCATCTTCTCGAATCGGCCGTGGTGGCACGCCGTGCCATGGCGGGGCTGATTGAACCGGTGGAATGGCGCCATCGTCCGTTGACCATCGCGGCCAATCAACTGGTCTTGATGGCGCACGCCTTCAAGGCCGTCAGCCTCGATGAGGCCACCACCATGCTCGCTTCGTCCCCGCAATTCGAGGGTTGGCAACGAGCCGACACGGAGGCGGTGTTGCAGGTGCTCGCCGAGCATTGGATCGTCAAATTCACCCCCGTGCCCAGCGAGCTGCCGTGGTACCGATGGCCAAAAGCCGTGTACAAGGTGGCCCAAGAGGAAGCGTTGGCGAAAGGCGAATCGCTACCTGAAGAGCTGCCGCTGTACACGACGCCCGACGAAGCGGTGCCACGTCAGTACACCGAGCGAACCGTGGAGGTTCCACGCCGCTTCGCCACCGGTTGGTTTTCGTCCGCAGGGCGCACCCGTGACTGGGTCTCGAACCACCTTTCCATGATCCCCGACAAACGCTCGTACCGTGTCCGTGACGCCGTGACGCGAAAGAGCCTCGGTAACGTTGACGAAGCCTTCGTCCTTAGCCTGAACGACGCCGGGGAGGACGACGACGGCACGCCACGTCGCTTTGTGATCGCCGGGCGTACCTGGCTCATCGTGGACGCCGACCCCGAACAATCCGAACTGTTGGTCGCTCCGGTCAAGGACGCCGGTTCTGCTCCCCGTTGGTTGGGAGAATTGCCTCCTGTTCCCGAATCCGTCGCCCGAGAAGTGGGCTATCTGCGCCAACTCATCGCTGAAGATCTTGGCCTGCTTCCGCTGGACCCACCGGTTGAACTTGACCCACGAGGCCTCATTGCGACCCGCACGCATTCGTTGAACGATTACCCGATGGACGCCGAGGCCCGAAGCATGTTGGCCGAACAGGTGAGTGAACACGTCGACGCCACGGGTACGTTGCCCACCGACCGTCGGATGACGGTGGAGGAGCGAGACGACGCCATCGTGGT
Source organism: Candidatus Poseidonia sp. (assembly GCA_016779705.1). Lineage (GTDB taxonomy): Archaea > Thermoplasmatota > Poseidoniia > Poseidoniales > Poseidoniaceae > Poseidonia. The sequence goes on from JADHNB010000063.1 coordinate 4,972, forward strand.
CAACAGTTGCCACGGCAGTAAAATCAACGAGGCCATCGGCCATTTTTTGTTGGCCATGGCTTCAACGAAATCGGGAAGTTGGGGGCGCTTGGTGGTGGAGCCCACGCGTATCGCCCTGCAACTGGCGGACGTTCGACCCGAGGACATTGTCGGATGGTTGCTCGAGACACCGCCCGAAGCGATCGAACAACTCCTGAGCATCACCGTGCCCAATTCCCGCCAAGTTCGCTGGCGGTTCGCGCAGGTGGCCAAGGTGTTCGGCGTCTTGCGCCACGGCGTTGACCCCCGTCGCATCAACCTCCAAGCCCTGCTGCGCAAATATCGCGGGACGGTGGTCATGGAGGAGGTGCTCTCGAAGTTGTTCCACGAGCGGATGGACGTGGTGGGGGCCAGCGATGTGTTGCACGGTTTGCAATCGGGCGTGCTTTCCATCACCGTCACCGCCCGCGGTCCGCTCGGGTTATCCAACAAGACCCAAAACGAGATGCTCTTGCCCAATTGGGACAACGCCGCCATTCGGGAGCGGCTCAAACTTCGCCTCACCAACGAGCGAGCCGTTCTCTGTTGCCTTCGCTGTCACGGCCTTCGCCGGTTTCGCGTGGCCCGTTTCAACGCCATGGAACGCCCCGGTACATGCTTGAAATGCGGCGGTCAGCGGCTGGCCTGCGCTCGGGAAGGGTTGCAGGAGATGCTCGAAAAATGGGTCACCTCCGAGGACCCCAAAGACCAGGACCGGATGATGAAAAACGCTGATTTGGTCGCCAATCGGGGTGTTGAGGCCGTTATGTGTTTGATGGGTCGAGGGATTGCGGAGGCCACGGCCAATCGGTTGCTGGTGAAGGTGATGCCCGGTGATGAGGAGGGCTTGCTGCAGGCCATCCATCATGCCGAGGTGGAGTACGCCCGTACTCGCCGATTCTGGTGAGAAAACATCCTTGACGCAGTGGATGCCGTGAGAAGATACTAAATCTGCCACCTCCAAGGCATCAGCATGCGAACAACCGCGATTCTGACCGCTTTATTCTTGCTCTCAATGACCCTTGTCTTCCCGTTGGCCCCCGGTGAATCCTTGCCGTCTCCAACGGTCATCTCCCGTACAAACGGTCAAGACCCGGTGGCCAACGCCACCGTTGTCCCGGAAGAGGGATTTCTCGAGCACATCGGAACGAAGACGGTTTCCGGCCAGGAATGGGACCGGTATCAAGTGACCCTTGACGAGGAACACGACCAAATTCCAATTCAATTTGATGCAACTGCCTCAAGCGACCCAGGGTATTCCAGCGTGGGCAATGGGATTGTGACGTATGAGTGGAAAGTCTTCTTTGACGCCCCCTACGGCGATGATTCGTTCAACCTCGACGGGCATCTGTACAACGAATCCGCCCCCAACGGAGGGATGTGGACCTACGCGTTTCAAAACATCACCGTGAGCGAGGATGGTACGCTACAAAATGAGATTCGCATTGAATTGAGGGTGTACGACAGCGAAGGGAATGTCAGCGAGAAATTCCGAATCTACTTCGTGGTTGTCCCTGAAAATTTCGGGGATGAAGAACCTGCGATTCAATTCGATGCGTTTGAGGACAACGGAACGAGCCTATCCTCCGACACCTACACCGTTTCGGGACACGTGCTCTCCGGTTCGGAAGACGATGACGTGTACGTTGAGGTCGCGTTCCATGAGGAAAATTTCTCCGCATCTGCCGTTGAAAAATACAACATGCACCTTGATGGCGTATGGGGCAAATCGGATGCCTTGGGCAACGGTGACGCCTTTGAACTTGAATTGTCGTTGACGGACTTGTATTCCAACCAATCCGAGACGATTCGAATTTACTTCAAATCCTACGAAGGCGAGGACGAATCATGGGTCACCATCCAGTGGGTCGAATTCAATCTCGAAGCGTGCCAAGGATTGGTGGCCCCTGAGCAAGCGGCCGAAGCCGGCGGGGAGTTTGTTTTGGACGAGAACAACCAGTGCCAATGGGACGGCGTGTGGACGTACGACCCGGTGACGGGTGAATGGAGTGCGCCCGTTCCCGAATATGATTCCTCCATGGACCTTGACCTTCCTGTTGAACCCGAGGTGATGCAAGATGATCTTCTCACCGTGTCAGGTCTCTTGGTCTCAGCAAGTCAATCCGAGACGTACATCGAGGTGGCTTTTGAAACGGCCTCCTTTGCCGCTACGCCGGTGGAAAAATACGACTTGAGCTTGCTTGGTGTGTGGGTCCGTTCCGATGCCTTGGCGGCGGGCGACACCTTCTCGTTGGTATTGGACGTTGCTTCGCTTCGGGGCAGCGAGACGGTCATGCAAACCGTTTACGTCAACGCCTATCAGTACAATGAGGACGGCCAAGCAGTCTTGAGCGATGCTGAGCAATTCGAGATTGTTATCCCCTTCTTGGACAGCGATGGCGATGGAGTGACGGATTCAGAAGACGCCTTCCCCAACGATTCCTCCGAAACCACGGACACTGACGGCGACGGCGTGGGCGACAACAGCGATGCCTTCCCCAACGATTCCAGCGAAACCACGGACACTGACGGCGACGGCGTGGGTGACAACAGCGATGCCTTCCCCAATGACCCCACCCAAACGGTAGCGAGCGAGGACGAAACACCTGAAACGGTCCCCGGATTCGAGTTTTGGCTTGTCGTCATCGCCCTGTGGATGGCCGTTGGACGTGCTCGTCGAATCCATGGATAACGATGCCATTCGATAAGGAAAGCAAGATTCGGTCCATCATTGAACGAGGATGGACGTGGCTTCCAACCGCCGATTTTGAAGAGTTCAAGGGTAGCGCTCAACATGGCCCACAGAGAACCGTTGTGTACGTTTGAATCATGCACAAGTGAGGTTAGGAGGTGCCCTTGCGAATTTACAAGGTTGAGTTATCCATTTTTGGTTGAGTCATGCTTGTGATGAGTGGCGAGGAGAAGGGGCGTCAAATGGCATAAAAACTCTGGAAACCGGTTTAACTTGATAATGGAGGTGGCCTGTGGAAACGTTATGGGTAAGAATGAGAAACCCGCAGAGAAGTTTCAGAACCGGCCGATACGAAATTTCCTCAAACTCGTCCCCATATTCGAATGGTTCTACCCCATTGATCATCGCCGTTTGTGGAAAGATGCTTACAACGAAGCCTATCCGAGTGGAAAAACGCTCAAAGAGAGCTACAAAGCCGTATGGGAAGTCAATACTCTCGCAGCGGTTTTGGTGTTGGCCATGAACGCATCGTTGTTCTTCAATTTGCTAACAGGAGAATCCAAGGACTTCTACTGGGCCTCCACTCCCTACACGAGTTTGGCTTGGTGGACCATGATCATGGGAGGTGTCATCGTTGTTATCAATTTCGTTCACCTCAACTGTCTTCTGGTGGTTCACGGCGTCTATTCGGCGGTGGACGATGACAACTTTCGGGCCATCGTCAGTGCAAGAGGGCCAACGGGCCGCCTGGCAATGATACCCGATTATCTCGTGGTATGCTCCATGTATGGCATGGCGGCGTGGTGGTGCATGCTCCTTCTCGTGCATGTCAAAGCTCTCGTTGGTTCCGCGATAATCATTGGTTTATTGCTGGCCATCGTGACGTTTTTGGTATCGTACTCGAGTTATGCGGCTCGTATCATTTACCACAGCGGGGCACACAAACCGGAGAGTATTTTCCAAGAAATCGCTGCCGACAATCTCCCTCAAACCCACGAAGAATTGGGCGAGGCCATCATGGAGCGAGCGTTGAGCGATATGCGACAAACGATGGAACCGCTTAACATCGGGTCTCAAATCCGTAAAGACCTCGAGAACACCGAAGGATGGACCCCAACGAAAAGTGACCAAGAATGAACCTTTGCACCTCCTCAAGGAAAGGTGCGAGTGGTCACCACCGAAGAAGCACGGCGATACCAAAAAAGATGGCGATGATCTTGACCTGTCATGCATGGGAACCCCTTGGATGCTTATGTGCCTCCATGGATACCCATGCGGCCCTATACGAGCACAAGGGGACCCCTCGTGAACCGTGAATGGACGCGCTGTTCTCAACGTTGGAAATCCAGCCAAAAAGGACTGAGGGCCAACACTCTTCTCCATGTGACAGGGATTAGGTTGTTGGCAGGAAAAAAGTTATTCTATTGAACGTTGAATGTTTACATATGGAAAAAAGCGAATTGTTCTGGAAAATATTCCTTCTCTCCGTCACCGTGATGGTCCTCTCCGGCATCGGCTCGTTGGCCACTAATCCACCCGTCATTGAATCAACGAAGCAGATTTATGACATGTCCTCAAATGACAATGTTTACACTTACGAGGGTATTCAATCCCTTCCGGATGGAGTGGGCCCCGAAAGCGATACCTGTCATCTTGTACTCGCAGACACAAAGCTCACGCTATTTGGACCAGCGGCGTTG
>JADHNB010000064.1 GCA_016779705.1 Candidatus Poseidonia sp.
GGTCCGAGGACGGCAAGTTCGACCAAACTTCCGTTGCTTGGGTGGAAACTGAACAAACGACTGGCGGAAGAGGTTTGGGCGTGAAGCAACAAGGTGTCACCAACGTGCACAGGAGGATGGCGAAGTGAACCGGGTAAGGAAACCGGTGAGGTGGCTTCTCCGTTGCGGGCGACGTGCCAGAGATGCCCCGCTTCGTCGCCCATCCAAAACCCGTCTTCGGTCACCGTCACGCCGTTTCGCCAGCCCAAATCCAGTTGGCTTTGGAAATCGATCGCTGCGTTGGAAAGACACAGACGAACAAGACCGTTTCGCAAGGGCACGACCGCATGGTCACCGTCCACGGCCGCTCGCCCCGTGATGCCCCAACCGTCAACAAAGGTCGAGAGGGACCAAAGGACGCGGCCGTCATCCGTATCAAGCGCCTCAAGGGTGCCGTCGGCCCACCCCACCAACAGAAATTCCGGCCATGCCCCGCAAGGTCCTGTCCCTGGAGGGACGAGGATCAACGGCGCCATGTCGTGCTGAGTGGTGTTGGAATTGACCCGCGTCCACACCACCCGCCCTTGGGCATCGATGGCCATGACTTCGGGCCGCTCCTCTCCCGTCCAAAAGCCGGAGGTGCGGAGGTAGACACGGTCCTCATCAACGACCGGTGAGGTCGTGATGTATCCGGGTCCGACATCAAGGGACCAGACGGGGGTCGCCCCCTGGACGGTGGTCGCCGAGAGAAGGGTCAGGAAAGCGATGCAAAGCAACGCATGTCGACGCATGGTTCGCTCACTCCAAGACGGCCTGAATCGCCGCTTTGAGCAAGCGGCTGACTTCCTTGCCGTCGGCACCGCCCGCAGCCTGCATCACGACCCCCATCAGAGGGCCCATGGCCCCCATGCCGCGTTCCTGAACGAAGGAGAGACGTTCGGCTACAATCCCTTGAATCACGGCCTCCAAACCTCCAAGGTCCGCGGGGGCGAGGTCGTGGCTTTGGCAATAGGCGAGCAGGGCTTCGTAGGGCAACACCCGTCCAGCGTGAGCCTCCACCACGCCATCCATGTGGTCCCGTGCAAGGGCGCCGTCTTCCTTGAGGCGTAACACCGTGGCGACGAGTTGGGGGGGTTGGTCGTCGTGACTCAACAACATTGCAGCCCATGCTTTGTCGGGCAAACCGTCAACATGCTCAACGAACACATCGTCAAGTTCTCGAGAGAGCAATTGCTCAGCCTGGTCCTGGGAGACCTCAAATTCGGCCATGCGGCGCTCTCGTTCGGCATCGGACATCGGGAGGCGTTCCAGCACCCTGTTCCACGTGCTGGCCTCAAGCGCAAGGGGGGGGACATCGGTTTCAGGATACATGCGAGACCGGCCGGGTAGCGGTCGCATGGGTGAAGTGGTGCCGTCCTCTGGAGCCCCCTTTTTGACGACCACGTTGCGAACCTCCTTGGGCACCCGATGCCACGCCAAGCGTGCACGATTCAGCACCGCTTCAAGGGCGAGCGTGGCTTGCCACAACGGTGCACAGCACAACACAAAGGCGTCGTGTTCACCGAGTTGGAGGGCGTTTCGGACCTCGCTGACCTCCCTTTCCGTGATGCCGTAAGCTGGAAGTTCATCGGCATGGAAGATGCCTTTGACACCCGCTAACTTCGCGGCACCTGCCAATTCGCGACCGAGACGAGGCAGTTGTGCGCCGTCATCGTCCATCGATTTGGTGCCCAAACGACCCAGCAAACCCGGAAGCGGCAACGCCAACATAACGGCCCCGGAAGACAACCCGTCGCTCACCATGCCCGAGGTGGTGGATGCAAACGCCGTGGAAACATCGACCAACCTCAACTCGAGATGTTGGGCCACGCAGAGCGCCACCGCTTCCTCAACCGCTCCATCGTCATCGTCGCGGTGAGGGGGAAGAGGAGGAAGGTCCAATGAAGCACGGAGTTCGTTGGCCAGGCGGTAAAAGTGCAATTGGCGAGCCATTTCCAAACGGATGATGCGGGGAATCCACCCCAAATCTTGGCACCCCTTGATTTCAACACGGTCACCAGCGCCAATGGAGACGTTGAGGTCTTGACGAATGCTGCCAAGCCCGCGCCGCACGCGCCGTGTCTGACGAAGCACCCGACCCAAGGACATGGCCGTGGATTGGGCGTGGTCGGGGGAGCGAATGTCGGGAGAGGTGGCAATTTCAATGAGCGGTAAACCAAGACGATCGAGGTTGTAAAGCACCTGTTGACCGTTTCCGGTGTCCATCGTATCCAGCTTCCGGGCGCTGTCTTCTTCAAGACACACGACGTCAATGCCGACATCACCTTCTTCCGTGGCCAACCGACCATCGGTGGCCACCAGCGAAGTTCGTTGAAAACCGCTGGTGTTGGAACCGTCAACCACGGTTTTTCGCATGGTCTGAATCAGGGAAACGGGTTGAGCCTCCAGCAAGGCCGCAACGGTCAACGTGATGTCAACAGCCTCTCCGTCCAGAGCAACGGGGGGCTGCTCGTCCAATTCAATGAGCCCCGCGTTAGGGGATTGGGCGTAGACGAAGGTCCGGTTTCGTTTTGATTCAAATCGGGCGGCCACATCCACGGCCCCGCCTTCACCCCGCGAGGCACGAAGGCGCCGCTCAAAGCGAGGCCAATCCTCGGGAAGCGTCTCCACGGTGACGTCGTAGAGTTCACCGCTCTGACGTGAATGCAACTTGCCGGTGGCCAATTGCTGGTGAACCTCAATGCCGCACATGAAACCCAATTCCTCGGGATTGAGGTCCTGGGGGCGGTGAACGTCGCCGTTCGGTTCATCCGCCATGGGACGGGGAAGCGTTCACCCTTCATGAGCACCGCGATGGGTTTCAAACCACCTGAAGGGTCTCGTAACCGCCCGGCCGCATCATTCGCCCGTCTCGGCACAATTTGTCGATGATGTCCTCGGCTTTGCTCCGAGGAATGTCGTTTCGCTCGGCTTCCGTTAACACGGCCAAGAGGTCGGCGTGATTCCCAGACTCGTTTTGCAGCATGGCCACCGTATCGATGATGAATTTCTCTTGATTTCGGACCTTGCCCTTTTTGCCCGATTCGATGGTGGTGAGGTCGAAATTCTCGCCCATCAACTCATGGCGCCACGTTTCCGTGAGGCGAATGGCTCGTTCGGCATCGGCGAGGGTCGCCGTGTCGGTCAATCGGATGCGAGCGCTGGCTTCGGCCAAGCGGGAGAGCGCTTCGAGCGAACGAGCCGTGATCGCCACGCTATCGGCCGAATCCCCTCCTTTTTTGCGCGTGGAGACGTAATATGCCACGATTTTCTCGCGGGCCTCATCGTTAAGTTTGGGATGGAAGTTGCGTTTGGAAAACGCCACGTATTTACGGAGCACTTCCCTTGACAGTTGGGTGTACGAACCGTCGCGTGCGGTGGTGGATTTCTTCGCTGCGCTGGCCCGAGTGGGGTCGGGAAGGGTGCCTTCGCTGACCAACAATTCACTGCTCCCTTCGGCCCGCGTGTTGATGATGTGTTGAGCGATTTTCTCGTCGCTCGATTCGTCGGGCGTGTCCGTGAGCAACCAGATGATGTCGAATCGGGAAATCAGGGGCGGTGCGAGGTTGATTTGCGAGGTAAACGGGACGTCGCTAACCGGTTGGAAACGACCGCTGGTGGGGTTGGCGGCGGCGAGCACGGCGCATCGGGTTCGCAGACTCGCGTTGATGCCCGCTTTGGAAATGGAAATGCTCTGTTGTTCCATGGCTTCGTGCATGCTGGACCGGTCGCCAGTGTTCATTTTGTCAAACTCGTCAATCGCCGCCAAACCCAAATCGGCCAGCACAAGCGCCCCTGCCTCCAACGTCCATCGACCATCAGCCGTGGCGTCTTGGACCGCTGCTGCCGTCAATCCAGCGGCCGAAGCCGACTTTCCAGAAGCAAAACGGCCTCGGGGCGAGATGGTCGACATGTAATGCAGCAGTTGCGATTTGGCCACACCGGGGTCGCCCATCAAAAGGATGTGAATGTCGCCACGGTTTCTCGTGCCGTCCTCGTTGACCTGGGCTTCACCGCCGAAGAGTTGGAGCATGAGGGATTCTTTGACTCGCTCCATGCCGAAGATGGAGGGGGCGATGCTGCGAATCAAAACGTCGTACACCTTGGGGTCCCGTGCAATGGTTTTGATTTCGGTTTCTTCCTCCTCCGTGATGATGATCTCTTCGAGGGGAATGTTTTGTCGTTCGAGCGAGTGAATTCGCAAGAAGATGTCAAACACGGGGGTGTCTTTGCCGGCTTTTCGTTGCGACCGAATGAACAGCACGCCGTTGGCTTTCACGCGGTCACCGGGATTCAAACGGCCGGCGAGGTCTTGCTCGGCGATGCAAACGATGCGTTCGGGTTGAATGCCGCCTTTCATTTGCTCGGGAAGCTCCTGAAGTTCGATGAATTGAGAATTGATGAGATGAGAGGATTGCTGCTGCAACAAGAAACGGGTTTGCCGCTTGGGCCGGCCGCACCCGCCTTCGATTTGGGAACATTCCAGCGGCTCGATCAACTCTTGTTCGTTGGGTTGTTTGATGTCCATGATGTGCCCGCACGCCACGCATTCAAACACGGCCGTGTACAAACGAGGACGGACGCCGGAGATTTTCGTGGTCACCGCATCGATGGAGATGAGGCGGTCAATGTCGTCGGCCCGCAACTGCGACACCGTGCGAACCTGGTCGGGAGGCAGGTGAACGATGCGAACAAACGGGAGAATGTTGCCCGCCCCGATATCGAGCATGAACTGCTGAAGGGCGCTGTTCGCGGCGTCAAAGTGCAACTCGGGTTTGGCGAGGATGTCCTGAGCGAATTCGTGGTCGTACCCCTCCACCTCACGATACGAAACATCCAAGGATTCGGTGTCGGGCCACAACTTCGAAAGGTTATGGATGGCTTCGGAGTATTTGTCCTGAAGCAACGAGGTCCAGCGAGCGGGAAGGTCGAACTCCTGAATCGCTGCCATGATGGGGACCGCCGGGTATCAAACAACATTGGCGACCCCTCTTAATGCTTCTTCGTGAAGAGGAGAACCCCTTCGTTTCCACTGGAAAACCGAAGACCGTGGTGCGCTTCGTTTCCGCTGGGAAGACATGACGGGTGGAAGCGGGCCGAATGCAAAGGTCATGTAGGGTGGGGGCCATCTCCAACCATGAGAGTCACCTTTGCCCACGGCTTGTGGAGCGGACCGGACAGCAGCAAAGCCGCTTGGATGCGAGAACAAGGCTGGGAGGTCATGGCCCTTGACATGCGAAAATACGGTTGGGACCAAGCCAGCCAAACCCGCGTCGTGCTGGAAGCCATCGACGAGCACGGTCCTTTCGATGTCCTCATCGGCTCTTCATTTGGCGGGCTCGCAACGGCCAACGCCGCTGCACAACGTCCCGACCTTGACCTTCGGTTGGTGTTGCTGGCCCCCGCCTTTGGCTACCCCGACCTGATTCACACGACGCTTGGCGATGAAGCCATGAACTCGTGGGAACACACGGGCAAACACGCCTTCCATCCTCCAGGGTGGGACGAAGCGGTCGTCCTTCCTTGGTCCTTCGTGGAGGCTGCCCGCCCGCTGGCATGGCCGTCGCTTCCCCATCCCACCGCCATTTTGCACGGAAGCGGGGACGATGTGGTACCGCTGAGCAACAGCCAACGGGCAGCGAACATTCACCCCGGCGTCCACGTTGAGGTCGTGGAAGACAACCACCGACTGCACGCCAGTTTGAGCCATCTTCCCGAGTTGATGGACTGGGTCATGCGCCGTTGATTGAAAGCGGTTGCTTCATGAAACGCCGATGAATGGAGAGCATCATGAGCGATAGGATGGATTACGCCAGTGCAGGGGTCGACATCGACCTTGAGGGGTCAGCGGTGGCGTCGCTCATTGGCGCCCTGTCCAAGAGTGTGCGCCCTCAAGGAACGCGGGGGGCGCCGGTGGATTTGCCGGGTGGCTTTGGCGGCCTGATTGAATTCGGCGAGAACCTCCTCGCCTTGGCCACCGACGGGGTTGGCAGCAAACTCTCCATCGCCAGCCACCTCCAGCAATGGGGCGGGGTCGGGATTGACTGCATGGCCATGAACGTCAACGATTTGTTGTGCGTTGGGGCGGAACCCATCGCCTTCGTGGATTACGTGGCGGTTCCCAAACCCGACCCGGCCATTCACGCTGCGTTGGGCGCATCCTTGGCCGAAGCTTGCCGTCAAGCACGCGTCACCCTTGCAGGCGGCGAGACGGCTTCCCTGCCGGGCATCGTGACCGAGTTGGACCTTTCCGGAACCGCTCTGGGTTGGCTCCCGAAAGGACAAGCCATCACCGGTGAGCATCTCCAAGCGGGCGATGTGTTGATCGGCCTGCCGTCCTCCGGGATTCATTCCAACGGCTATTCGTTGGTTCGCAAAATCATTGAGCACGTGGGCGTATCCTACACCGACGAGACGCCCTTTGAGGCTGAACACCCCCACCGAACCCTCACCCGTTGGACCTCGGGCACACCCACGCTGGGCGAGGTGATGCTCAACCCCACCCGCATTTATTGCGACCCGGTGGTGGACCTGTTGAACGAAGGCCGCAACGGCACCTCGTTTCCCCTCGAAGCGGTCCGGGGCATCTGTCACATCACGGGCGGTGGCTTGTCCAACCTTCTGCGCCTCCACCCCTCCTTGGGATGGGACATTCACGACCCGTTGCCGGTGCTTCCGGAATTTGCTTGGCTCCACCAAGCCGGTGGCGTTGAAACTCGCGAAATGTACCGCACGTTCAACATGGGCATGGGCATGGTGCTGGCGGTTCAGGAACAGCACGCAGCAACCATCCTCGATTGGCTCCGTGAGCGCATGACGGGGGTCGCCATCGTCGGGCACGTCGTCGACAACGGCCACCGAGTCACCCATGCGCTTGACGGCGTGGAATTCGACCATTACTGAACATCGGTGCATCGGTGCGGTCTTGAGGGAAGGCTTCGTGGACAGGACATGGGCGCTGCACCAACCGACCAACTCCCGTTCGGTCATGTGTGGTTGGAAGGCAAGACCTTGGTTCACCTTCGCGACGACCAAGAGCGCCCAACCCACATGCCCAGAGGACCCGCTAAACGCACAGGACCGGGTTTTCTCAACCCAGCCATGGCACCGGCTCGTACGCGTTCGGTGTTGCTCTTGGCCGACGCGCTGGAACACGAGTGGCTGGTCAACGGTGACCAAGACCTTCGGGCCCTTGATGCGCTTTGCGCCACCGGCGTTCGAGTGAGACGATGGCGTAACGAAATCCCTGCGGAGCATCAGCCACGGTTGAGGGTGGCCGCCAACGACCTGGACCGCTTCGCCCTGCAGTGGCTCGAGACCACGCATCAAACCTGGCCGCCGGCCACCCCCGCAACGCATGCCGTGGAAGACGACCGATACGAACGCCCGCCATCGGGAACCATGCGGAACGGCGTATTCATCATGCAAAACGATGCTCGCATGGCCTTGCTTGAAGCGGCGTATCAGTGGATTGACCTTGACCCGTTCGGCTCACCCGTCCCGTTCCTCGATGCGGCCGTGCAAGGACTCTCCCGTGTTGGTTTCCTCGAAGTCACGGCCACCGACACCGCAGCCCTGACCGGCTCAAGTCCGGGCTCTCAACAACGACGATACGGTGCGAAAGGCATCGTGGACAGTTATGCTCACGACGACGCTGTCCGTGTGTTGCTGGGTTTGGTGGCCACCACCGCGGCTCGCCACGACCGAACGATTGAACCCGTGCTGGCGCTGTTTGACGGGCATCACGTGCGCATCAGCGTCAAGGTCCGACGCAGCCGTGAAGGGGCATCAAGCGTCCTCGACCAGATGGGGTGGAGAATTCGTGAGGCCGACGGCACGTACCGCTTTGTCCACCATCCAACCCCCGAAGAAGTGGAGCGCGGGAGCGGGCCCCTGTGGATCGGGCCCCTTTGGAACAACGACATCGCCAGCCGCATGACCGAAGCGCGAGTGCTCGAGGTGTGCAGCCCAAACGAGGAGGCGTTGAGCGATGCTCGAGCCCAAGGCCTGGTGTGGGACGATGACGACCGCAAGTACGCGGAGCGGGAATTGATTCGAAGTGTACGCTACATCTCGCAAGCAGCGGACCTCATGAGTCGGGACCACACGTTGTATCACATGGACGACCTGCCCAACATGGCTGGAACCGGGCAAGCGCCGAAGATGGAAGCGTTGTTCACGGCCTTGGAGAGCGAAGGGTACGCTGCCGCCAGAGTGCCCGATATTGACCCCTTCTTTGTCACCGATGCCCCGCACGAAACGGTCATGGACATCGTCCGCGCAATGCTTGGGGCGGCTTCCACCCTCAAACGGGAAACGTCACGCCCGTGACCTTCTCTGACCACGCCCATAGGGCTTGGGCGTCCTCATGGTTTTGAGCCCGCTGGCTGATGTTGGCTCGACCAGGCCATCCCCACGCCTCCAACAAACCGACGGGCCCCCAGTAAGGGTGGGTCAGGGCTTCTTCTTCCGTCGCCGCGAACACGGTGGCCGCAGCGCCTCGTTGAGGTGAGAGCGCGACGGTGTTGAGGAGACGCCACACCAAGGAATGTCGTTGAAGTGATGTGTTGGCGTAACCCGGGTGGCTGGCCAACGAAACGACATGAGAACCGCGAGCTTTCAGTCGGCGGTCCAACTCCAAAGCGAACATCAGATTGGCCAATTTGCTTCGGCCGTACTGCCCCCATTTGTCGTACCGCTTCCCTTCCCCATGCATGTTGGAGAGGTCCAAACGCCCCATGGTGTGAGCAATGCTCGAGACCGTCACCACGCGCGGGGCAGTGGCCTTCTCGAGAAGGGGGAAAAGGCGAGCGGTCAGAGCAAAATGACCGAGGTGGTTGGTGCCCACTTGGAGTTCAAAACCGTCGTTGGTGGTGCCACGAGGTGGAATCATGACGCCGGCGTTGTTGATCAACACGTCAAGACGTGGGAACGAGGACGCGACCTCTGCAGCCGCCGATTCAATGCTTCCCGAGTCCGCAAGGTCGAGGGAAACGAGGTGGACGCGCCCTTGGGGATGGCGCTGAAGGATGCGTTTTTTCGCTTCTTCAGCACGAGTACATTGGCGGCAACCCAGGATGACTTCGGCCCCCTTTCCGACAAG
>JADHNB010000065.1 GCA_016779705.1 Candidatus Poseidonia sp.
TCACGTCGACAGTGGACAAGTCGGAACCGCCGTTGGGTTCAGTGATCTTGACGTTCAGCTCGTAGGGCTGTCCGGGGTGGAGCCACGATTGGCGACCGCCCACCCAGCCAAAGGCATCGGGCTCAAGGGTGGGCTCGCCGTCTACCGCCAGTTGATACATGAACAACTGGTCGTCTTGGGCGGCGCTCCCCGCATCTTGAATCGAGTACCCCGATGGGTCAGTACCCTCGAGGTAGACCGCCACCTTCTGCCCCAGACTGCCAGCCGTATCGTCGATCATCAAGGTGTAAACACCGGTGAGAGCGGTGAGGTCGCTGGGCAGCAGCATGGTGACGGGGGAAAACTCGCCTTCGTCGGGCCAACCGTTGAAGTTGTCGTCGTCCACCCATTCCTTCCAAACCATGGCGGACATGGCGCTGGGAAGAACGGGCTGGTCCATGATGGTGACTTGCATCACTTGGGTTGGGCTGGGCGTGCGGTGGTCGTACTTGTACATCGACGCGTCAATGACACGAGGCTTGACCGAGTCCACCGTGAAGGTCCGGTCGAATTCAGCGGGAGCAACGACGCTCGAGGCGTTTAGGGATTCAAGCTGAATCGTCCACGTCACGTCGCCGTAGGTGAAGGGAATCGTTTCGGTGAAATTCCAATAGGAACCGTCGAGTTGCGTGGTGTTGCGGACCTGCAAACCGTCACGGTAGAGGGTCAAGCGAGCGTCACCTTCAACAAAGCCGTGGTTGGAGGTCACGTCCTCAAAGCCCACCTTGACGGAGATGTTCATCGATTCGCCGCCTCGAAGGTATTGACGGTTGCTGGCCATCGTGACACCGTCTTCGGAGAAGATCACGCCTTTCAATTCCAGGTCGTTTTCGTAGCCTTGGTTCACCGAGGTGCCCCAGGTGTGGGCGAAGGGAATGGAAATCACCCCGTTTTGCAACACGGCACGGGAGGTGGCGGTGAGTTGCATCTCATCGTCCCAAATGGGGCGAAGACGGAAGGTGATGTTCGTGATGACGCGGTCGCCATCCTCGCTGATGGTGATGGGGTGGCTGGGGTGCAACTCCACCAGTGAAGATTCACCGATCCCAGCCGGAGCACCGCCCGCTGCGGGGAAGAGCCACGTGGCCTGATGGGATTTGCTGAAGACGTCCAACCGGTAATAGGAAGCGGAACTGCCGGTGATCTCGTATTCCGTCGAGACGGTTTCCCAACGTTGACTGGGCGTGAGGACCGTCTCTGGGTTGAGCATGGCGCCGTCCACCACCACCACGTCGCTGGAGGTTTCGAGGTCGATGACATCAACGGTGAGCCCGCCACGACCATCGGCCAAGAACGGCAGCGGAATCGCTTGCATGCCGCCGATGTTGGGCACCGAGGCACGGGCTTCGTTGACCCCCATCACGAAGGGAGAGGAAGCATCGGCCATCACGTGGTGGGAGGCGTTGTAGGTTGCCCGAAGGCCGCCCAGCACCGCCACACCGTTGCCGGTCACCTCAATCCTCGCCTCGGTGAACGACGTCCCGAGAACATCGACCGAGGCGGCCACGTTTCCGAGGGCTTGGGTGAACGCCTCGTGTTCGTCGGGCGTCAGGTGGAACAGACCGGCAGCGCCCACATCACCGCTACGGTTGGTGATGAAGGTCGAGCCGACAAAGAGAGCCACGTCCTGGATGGAACCGCTTTGGGCCAAGTAGGTAAAGCCAAACGACGTCAAGTCGTCTTTGGGCACCCAAGCCTTGGTCACGCTTGGCGAACCGCTGGTGAGCGTCAGCGAGGTTTGTTCCTCGGCGTTGACGAATCGGTCCTGCCAGCCCCACGTGCCAACGCGAGCATCGCCGCCACCCCATTCGTAACGCTCGTCGAGGCCGAAGTCAAGTCCCGGTTGAGCAGGATGTTGGCCGCCAAACAAGTCGACGGCAAGGCTCGTCGCCGACCAGGTGGTGAAGTTGCTCATGTTCCCGTCGCTCGGTGGGAGGGCCACGAGGCGGACTTGCATCCCGACCACGTCTTGACTGACGATGGGGGTGTAGGGCAAGGAGACGTTGGTCCAGGCGTGGTCCGTGTGGAAGCGAACTTGGACTTGGGCGTTCGAAACCGTCCCGGTGAGGGAAGCATCGTAGACCGGCGAATTGGCCAGCACCCACGGCGAGGTGAGGCTGTCGTTGGCGCCTCCCGATACGCCCGTGGTCGGACTGTAGGCGGTTCCGGACAACGTCCATCCTCGCTCCTCCGGGTCCGTTTGGAAGGATTCCCTCACCGAACCGTCGCCCGAGATGGAGTACACCTTGGGCATGCCGTTTTCGCTGCCCGAGAGTTCCAGGTGAAGACGGAATTGATCCACCGTGGTGTGGTCGAGCAGGTTCAAGGGAACGACAACGTCGTTGGAACCCTGCATGCCGGGGATGACCTCGCCAGCCGTGTTCAGCACGGACCAGTTGAGGAAGGAACCGTTCGGGATGTCGGCCTCAATGTACAGCGGAGCGTAGGTGTCGTCGGGCAACAGTTGCGTGCTGGTGGGGTCATGACCCAAGCTGGGGCTGGTCCAATTTGACTCGGGCGGCGTGGCGATGTGGACATCGTCCACGAACCAGAAGTCACAGCAGGTACCGCTACCGCTGTTTTGGTAGATACGGAACTGGGAGGTGGAATGCACGGCAGCCGCAGGGAGCGTGGTCATGAATTGGGTGACGGAACCCCCGGAGGTGGAGCCGTAGTAGGTTTGGAAGGTCACCCACGAGTTGGCCGACGTCTTGTATTGGAAGGCGAGGTTCTCGTTTGAATCGGGTTCCTCGCCGCAACCGCTTGAGCCCTGACGGACCCAAGCATGGAACGGAATGTTCGCTCCACCGGCGAGGTTCACCACCGGAGAGGTCGCGTACGCCGTTCCGGCGTAGGTTCGCAGCGAACCGCCGGAGCTTCCGTTAAGGGCGCATGAAGGCGAGGTCACGCGAGAACCGTAGCCTGAAAACGTCCATCCCTGATTGTTGGTGTTGAAATCCCACAACATCCCGGCAGACGAACCCGAAAGGGCGCCGTTGACCACGCTTGAGCCGTTGCGAATGGCGTCCGCATGGTTCCAATCTGCAGCGGAATCCCAAACAAAACCCGACTGCAGCGGGAGAATCTTGGGCGTGAACATCAATTCAGCGCTCACCAAGGGCTCGCCGTTGGGCAAATCCAGTTTGAAGTTCGTGTTCGGATTGGAGGTCAGGGTCAAATCGACGCTGTCCCCTTCGCCCACGGCGAACGGTGAAGGCTCGGCATCCAGCGCCATGGGGGCGGGAGCGGGAGAAACCGAGGCACTGAGGCTCCCCCCAAAGAGCATCAACCCGATCAGAATCAAGGCCTTTGCATGGCCATGCCCTCCCGCCATGGCCGTTGGTGGTCGTTGAAGGACTTGAAGCATACGCCTCCTGCGCTTTGGTTGAACGGGAACAAGACCGCTTCAGCACACCGATTCCAAATCGTCTCTCGGCGTCCGGTTGGGGAAAAATGAACAAGTTTTGGAGTGATATTCAAAACCGAACCCTCGGTGGATGAAGCATGGGTCAGCCGAAGGCCGTGGGCGAACTGGACGCCGTTCAGTTGGAAACCGAGTTGCTGGAGCGGTGGAGCAAGGAAGGGACGTTCCAAGCCTCCATCGACGCCCGACGCAACGGCGCCCCGTTTATTTTCCTCGAAGGCCCGCCGACGGCCAACGGAAAACCGGGCATCCATCACGTCGTGGCTCGGACCTTCAAAGATCTCGTCTGCCGATGGAAGGCCATGGAAGGGTTTCTGGTCGAGCGAAAAGGCGGCTGGGACACCCACGGCCTTCCCGTTGAAATCGAGGTCCAGAAACGCCTCGATTTGATGAGCAACGAGGCCATCGAAGCCTTCGGCATGGCCGAGTTCAACCAAGCCTGCCGAGAATCGGTCTGGACCTACGAAGCCGCCTGGCGCGAAATGACCGAACGCATGGCGTATTGGGTGGACCTCGACAACCCGTATGTCACGTTGGACAACAACTACGTCGAATCCGCTTGGTGGGCCCTCAAGCAAATGTTCGACAAGGGCTTGCTGTATCGCGGCCACAAAGTCCTCCCCTTCTGCCCTCAAACGGGCACGTCATACTCCAGCCACGAGGTGGCGCTTGGGTACAAAGAGGTCACCGAACCTTCGGTGTATGTCAAATTCAAACTCGTGGATGACAACGCCTCCATCCTTGCTTGGACCACCACCCCGTGGACCCTCCCTGGCAACGTCGGCCTCGCTGTTGGTCCCGAGGTCACCTACGCTCGGTGTCGCATCAAAGAAGCGGCCGGTGAACACTGGACGGGCGCTGGCGGGGCGGACGTCGGTGAAGAGGTCATCATCGCCAAGGACCTGATGAAAGAGGTCCTGCGCCATCACGTCGACATCGTCGAAGAATTCTCCGGCTCCGCTTTGGTGGGTCGTGCCTACGAACCGCTCTTCCCGGGGGCCGTGCCGCGCGGTGAATCCACCACGGCCTGGACGGTGCTCGCCGCCGACTGGGTGACCACCACCGACGGCACGGGTGTGGTTCACACCGCCGTGATGTACGGTGAAGACGACTACAACTTGGGAATGGAAGCGGGTCTACCCGCCCATCACACGGTCGGCATGGACGGTGCGTTTGTCCCCGGCATCCACCCCGAGTTGGACGGGCGCTACGTCAAAGACTGCGATGCCACCATCATCGAATTGCTGAGTGCTTCAGGAGGCACCAACGGCAAGGGACCGAGCAGCGGGTTGTTGTACCGCGAAAAGGACTACGCTCACGATTACCCGCACTGCTGGCGAACCGACCATCCGCTGCTCTACTACGCCATGGACTCGTGGTTTGTTCGCATGACCGCCGTGAAGGAGAACCTCCTGAAGTACAACAGCCAAGTGGAATGGGCCCCGGATTGGGTCGGAGAAGGTCGATTCGGCGAATGGCTGCGCAACGTCAAGGACTGGGCGATTTCACGAGAACGCTACTGGGGAACACCCCTCCCCGTGTGGCGAAGCGAAACGGGTGAAATGAAGTGCGTGGGGTCGATCAAGGAACTGCAAGACGAAGTGGCCAAGGCCAACGCCGCTGGCATCGAGAACCCGGCTTGCCCCGACGACGTTGACCTGCACCGTCCCGTGGTGGACGAATTTACGCTCCTTTCCGACTCGGGCTTGCCCATGCAACGCGAACCCTTCGTGATGGATTGCTGGTTTGACTCGGGTTGCGCTTCGTTCGCTCAATGGCACTACCCCTTCGAAAACGAAGACGTGTTTGACGGGTCCTTCCCGGTGGATTACATCTGCGAAGGCGTGGACCAGACGCGAGGTTGGTTCTACACCCTGCTGGCCGTCTCCACCGCCGTGTTTGACGAGATGTGCTACAAGCGTTGCCTCTCGTTGGGTCTGATTTTGGACGCCGAAGGCAAGAAGATGTCCAAATCCCGAGGCAACATCGTCGATCCTTGGGACCATTTCAACCGTGAGGGCGCCGATGCCACCCGCTGGTACATGGTCACCGCCGGAGCCCCGTGGAACCCCATGAAGTTCGACCCCAACGGGGTTCGGGAAACCTACGCCAAGATGTTCCTGACGCTGTGGAACGTCTACAAGTTCCACGCCGATTACGCCGCCCTTGACGGGTTTGACCCTGACTCGGAGGGCGTTGCCGTTCACGAACGCTCGCCCCTCGACCGGTGGGTGCTTTCACGGCTCGCCTCCGTGGGTCAAGCCTACCACGAGAACTTCGTCGGCTGGGATTTCCACAAAGCCGCCCGTGACTTGGAGGACTTCATGGTCAACGACGTTTCCAACTGGTACGTTCGACGCAGCCGACGGCGACTTTGGGACGAAGCCGACTCCCACGACAAATTGAGTTGCCAGCACACGCTGCACGAGGTGCTCGTCACCGTGTGTCGGTTCATGGCCCCCATCTCCCCGTTCATGGCCGATGAAATCCATCGAAACCTCACTGGACAATCCGTCCACGTGGCTCCCTGGCCTGCGGGCGTTCCCGGTTCGCTTGAAGGAGCGACCTCCGATGCCTGGGACGAACAGGCCGCGAAGGCGACGGCGACGCTCCCGCCTCAAGACTCGGACCTCGAAGCGACCATGGCGCTGGTCCGGGAATTGGCCGAAGCGGGGCGCCGCATCCGCATCGACGCCAACCGACGGCAGCGCCTGCCGTGTGCACAAGGTTGGATCGTTGCCGGGCCCAACCTCCAAGCGTTCCATGACCTGCTCGCTGAGGAACTCAACGTCGAGTCCATTCAAGTTGAAAACGACCTTGACCGCTTCCAGCAAGTGGAGTTGGCACCCAACTTCCGTGCGTTGGCACCCAAAGCCCGTGCCCATGTCAACGACGTGGCCAACGCCATCCGCTCTGCCGATGACCCTGAAGCCCTGCTGGCCGAAATCGTGGACGGCGGTGCAGAGGTGCTGGGCGTGCTCGTCGAAGAAGGCGATGTTGAAATCAAGCGGGTGGAACGTGACGGCTTCGCCGCTCAAACGGTTGAGATGAACGGGGCCGATGGCCAATCACTTCACGTCAGCCTCGTCCTCGACATGAACGACACCCCAGCCCTGCTCTCCAAAGGGATGGCGCGGGACATCACTCGACGCGTTCAAGCCAAGCGAAAAGCACTGGATTTGGCCATTGAAGCCACCATCGACCTTGAAGTCTGGATGGTGAACGGCCCCGAAATGATGGCGGACGACGAGCATTGGGTCGCCAGCGAGACGCGAGCCGCAGGGTGCGTCTTCCATGAAGCGAGCGCCACCCCACCCAGCGACGCAGAACACTTCGAGGTTGACGGGACCACCGTTCACTTCACCGTATCGTGAGGGAAGCGAGTGCGCATCGTCTCCTTGGTGCCCAGTCTGACCAAAACCCTGTTTGATTTTGGGCTCGACGCATCGTCCATCGTCGGTCGCACCCCCTGGTGCATTCACCCGTCAGGCGGCGTGGCCAACGTGCCCGTCGTCGGGGGCACCAAGACGCCCACCCTCTCCAAAATCGCCTCCGCTCAACCCGATTTGGTCGTCATGGACAAGGACGAAAACCCGAAGGCGGTGCACGATTGGTGCGTCGGGCAAGGCTACCAAACCTTCGTCTGCGACGTGCGTCATCCTCGAGAGGTCCCCGACATGCTTCGGGGTCTCGGACAAGCCGTGGGTCAGCCCGCCGAGGCAGAACGCTACGCCGTGGCCATCGAAACCGTCCTGGAGGCCCTTCCCCTGGCCAACGGTCGATGTGCGCTGCCGATGATCTGGCACGAACCGCTGATGGCGGCCAACGGTGCCACCTATGCCGGGAACATGATCGCCTGCATGGGATTCCATGTTCCGGTGATTGAACCCGAAGGGACCGGCTATCCCGTCGTGACGGCTCAGGACCTCATTGACCACGGGATCACGGACCTGTTTCTCTCCTCCGAACCTCACGAATTCTCGCTCGAAGAAGGGCAAGCCATGGCCCATTCGGTGGTTGAGGCGGGTGGAACGGCCCCGCAGCTTCACCTCATCGACGGCGAGGATTTGACGTGGATGGGGTCGCACACGGCCGATGCCCTCACCGCCATGCTCGACTTGGCTCATCGTTTGGCGTGAACGCCACGCCCCCTCAAGGCGTCAACGGCCCGGTGGCGACGGCTTCAAATCACGCCGCCTGCACGGCAAATCATGCGAAGACGCTTGCTCGGCTTGGCCATGGCGCTGTCCATGGTGCTGGCAGGCTGCTTTGGCGACGGCAGTGAAAGCGTTGGGAACGAGGACACCCCGTCCATTTGGACGACGTACGAGCGAATTGATGCTGCCGGGCACGAGGATGAGCGCCTCTTCGTGACGGTCGACCTTCGAACCAACGCCTCAACCAACACCACGTGGGCCGTGTTTGATGCCTCGTACGGCGGGAACTGTTGCGAACACTACCTCGCCACGTCCATCGAGGGCGACATTCTGAACATCGGCGGAGAATACCCCGTCTTCTCCGAGGACCGCGGCCACCTTTGGGACACTTACGTGCCCGGGGTCTTACCCGACACCCAATGCCGGACCTTCGTGCCGACCAACCCCGGCCAGGAAGGGTTGGGTGAGGGCAGCATCGTCCAAGCCACCAACGGCGACATCATCTCCATGTCGTGGTTCCCGTATCCTGGCGCGGACCTGAAACTCGACAAGTTCTACGCCATTCTTTACGACGAGTCCGAAGGCGAATGGACCTGGTGTTACAATCGTATCACGGAGCCCTTCTACGACCGTTCTTGGCAAGTTGAAGTGGTGGGCCCCATTGAATCCAGTCTCGGTACGGGCGAATGGGCCAGCATCGTGGTGTCCAACTTTTGGCACCAGACGCAAAACGCTGGCGGCCAAATCAGCGTTGACGGCCTCAATTACTACCCCTTCCAGTTCCCGGGTCGAGACGGTGGCGACCCGTCCATTGAGTTGGACCTCGACTTCACCGAGGCGGACTTGCCCGAATACTGGGACGTGAACAAACCGCACAAGGAAATGCGGGCCTTCCCGTTACCGTCAGGAGGATTGATCTTCCCGTCCTACTACAACAACGGCAACGCAGCCTACATGGACACCACGCTCTCGTGGAACGAATTGAGCGTTCAATTCCCCTCGGAATACTGTCACATCGACCGAGCCGGCACCCTCCACTGCGTCAGCAACGCTGGCACGACCTTCACCCACTCCATGTCGCGAGACGGGGCCGTGACCTGGACCAACCACACCTACGACCTCGGCGCGTCCGCCTCCTCCATTGAGGAGTGGGAGTTCCAAGGCAACGGAGCGCTGGACCTGTTTGTGCTCAACGTCCGCTATCAGTCGACGGAAGGACCCGATGTGGACACCGTTTACCACGTCCGAGGGTACTCCGAGGACATGACGCCCGACACCCTCACCTACATCGGGTTGGGCGATTTGGATTCAACTTCAGGAGCGGGCAACGACATCCGGTTTG
>JADHNB010000066.1 GCA_016779705.1 Candidatus Poseidonia sp.
AGAAAGTCAAGGTCTGCAGCACGCCGTCGTTTTGCAGCATGAGCACCTCGCCCAAGCCCACCGCCAGCGCTTCGGGACAACCGGCGTTGGCGCTGTGCAGCGTCGTGTTGATGACGTTGCTTCCCTGCCACGTCACGAGCGTCACCTGTTCGATTTGACCCCCGATGACGATGGCGTTGGTGTCGCTGGCGAGGCTTCCGCTGTGACAGATGCCGGCGTACCCCACGCCGTTGGCGCTGGTCGCCGTCATGCTGAGCAAGTCCCGGCTTGACTTGACGGCGATGCCGTTGGCGAAGTCGGTGGTGCCCAAGAGCCCCATGTTGTTGTTGCGTCCCTTGAACGTCGTGACTTCTCGACTCGTATCGCCGGCGTCGGCGGCCTCGTGTTCAATGAGGGAACATTCGCCGTTGCCGCCGCCGGTCCAACCGGTGATGAACAAGGCGGAATGGCTGCCGTAATGGGCCACATCAACTTCGATGTCGATGCCGGAGTTGCACGATTCAAACGCCAGCAGGTCACCGTCAAAACTCTCGGTGCCGCTGGTGACGTCAAAGGACGCAAAGGTCAGGCCCATGGCGAGTTCGAGGCTGTTCTGTCCGCTGGCGCTCCACGTGGAGGTGGAGCCGAACAACGAGGTGGCGTGCTCGGCTCCTGCCTGCTTTCGTCCGTTGCAGTGAGCGTTGGCCAGGCCTTCGAGCGTGTTGTTGTGGGCGTACAGGGTTTGAGGGCATTCGGGATTGGGTCCCACGGTGGTGAAGCCACCGCCCGTTTGTCCTGGCAGGTAATCCATCCAAGTCGTTTGGGGGACGAACCACTTCGCCGTAGCGACCAGTTGGGTGGTGTTGCTGACCGTGTCCCACGAAGCGGTGCTCAGGCTCAGTCGGCCCGTGCTCGTGGCGCAGGTGCTGGACATGAAGGACAATTCAGCGCCCGTATCGGGGCAGCCGACCACGATGTAGGCCTCGGTGCCGTCCAGGTCGAGGTCGTGGTAGTTCAAATCCGCTGCAGCGCCTCCGGTGGTGTGCGAGGTGAAGTGTTGTTCGCCTTGCAGCGCGAGTTGAGCGTTGAAGGCTTGGGCGACCACGCCGTTGCTTGAGTGATTCGACACCACCACGACGGTGGTGGACGTCGCTTCCATGGCTCTGGGAGAGAGGTTGGTGAACGCATCATGAACCACCGACCCGTTGTGGGCGATGGCCAAGAGCAACCCGCCGGCCGCTTGGCCGCTCCAAACATACGAACCCACGGACCCTGCACCGGTGTGGGCGATGGCAACGACGTAGGTTTGTCCCACGTGACCGATGTCCACGACCTTGGCGCTGCCGGCGACCGTTTGCGTGAAGTCGGCGATCATGTCCGAAGAGGGGGCGACGAGTTGGGGTGAGGTCGTGTCGAGCAGGACGGTGGGGCTTGGAGGAAGCATCATCAGCAGCAGGAGCGCCATCAGGGCCCATGCGGTCCGTTTCGTCCCAGCCATGGCCACACCACCACCTCCTGCCTCAAAAAACACGCCGCTTGCGGTTTCCTTTCACATCGCCCATCGCTTGGCGAGGTTATAGGGGGTTGTTTATCAAGAAGGGACGGCGGCCCACGGAACGGAGGACGGCGCATGGCACGGGAACTCATCAACGTCGAAGCCGTGGACCGTTCCTTCGGCGCGGTGGACGTGCTCCGCGACATCAACCTCAAGGTCAACGACGGCGACCGCATCGGCATCGTCGGCCACAACGGTGCCGGGAAGACCACGCTGCTCAACACCATCAGCGAGCAAAAGCAGGACACGGGCGAGGTGGAGTTTGCCCCAGGCATTCGTTTGGCCTACTTGACCCAGATCCGTGACCTTGAATCCAATTCCACCATCGAGGAGGAACTCGGCCGAAAAGGCCGTCAGTTCCAGGAACTCGAGGAAGAGATCGCCGCCATTGAAGCCCAAATGGTGGACCCGTCGTTCTACGAGGGTGACTGGGAACCCGTCATGGAGCGCTACACCGAACTCCAGCAAACGCTCGCTTCGAGCGGGGGCGGCAACGTGGCGGGCATTGCCAAAGGCATCCTTGAGCGCCTCGGCCTCGACCAGCACCCGATGGACATGCCCGTGAAGAGCCTGTCCGGCGGCGAGCAGGCCAAACTCGCGCTGGCTCGCCAACTGGTCGGCCTCAACGGCATCGACGTCATCTTCCTCGACGAGCCGACCAACCACTTGGACATCCACACCACCGAGTGGCTCGAGACCTTCCTCAACGAATTCAAGGGCGCCCAACTCATCGTCTCCCACGACCGCTATTTCCTCGACCAAGTGTGCAACCGCATCGTGGAAATCGACAACTTGCGAGCGTGGCCGTGGAAGGGCAACTACAGCCAGTTCCTCGTGCAAAAGGAAGCCAGCGAATCGGCCCTCAACGACGCCATCGCCAACACCGAGAAGAAAATCGCTTCCACGATGGGCGCCATGCAGCAGATGAAGCGGGCCAACAAATACGACAAGTCCATCTCGGCCAAGCACAAGATGATCGAACGCCTTCAGCAAGAACTCAAGGCGCTCAAGGCCCGCGTGCCCAAGAAGCGCAAACCGCTCATCCTCTCGCTGGAAGCCGTGGACAAAGCCAGCATGGACGTGCTCAACATCGAAGACGCCACCAAATCCTTTGACGGGTTGGAGCGCAAAATCCTGAACAACCAGTCGTTGGAAGTCCGCAAGGGCGACCGCATCGGCATCGTTGGCGGCAACGGGCAGGGCAAGACCACGCTGCTGAAACTCATCAACGGCGACGAGAAGTTGACCAGCGGCACGATGGACCTCGCCCCCGGGTGCGAAATTGGGTACTTCCACCAGGACCACGCCACGCTTGACTTCAACCTCAACCCGGTGGAGCAAATCCAGAAACTCCGCCCCGACTTCCAGTACGGCGACATCCGTGCGGCGCTGGGTCGGTTCCAGTTCTCCAACGAACAGGTGGCCACCAAGCTCTCTCAACTTTCGGGTGGCGAACGGGCGCGGGTGGCCCTGCTCAAATTGCTGCTTGAGGAGAACAACTTGCTCCTGATGGACGAGCCCACCAACCACTTGGACATGGAATCCAAGGCGACTCTTGAGGAAGCGCTGGTGAACTACACGGGCTCGCTGATCACCGTGTCTCACGACCGCTGGTTCCTCGACCAGGTCGTCAACCGCATTTGGGAATTGCAAGACGGCGTGGTGACCGTGTACTACGGCAACTACACCGATTACGTTCGGGCGAAGAAGGGTTTGCCGCCCTTGGCCGAGGGTGAAATCTCCGAAGTTTGACGAACCGGGCGCCGAAAAGGGGGCTGTGAACATGAAAGGAACCCTGCGATTAACCGGCCTGGCCGACTACATCACCTTGGGCAACGGTCTGTTGGGGACGTGCGCCATTTTTTGCCTCATTTTAGCGGTTGACGACCTCAACAACCCGTACGATGCGGGGGTGCGCTCGAACTACATCTGGGCCTCCATGCTGTGCATCTTCCTCTCGGCCATCGGCGACATCATCGACGGACCGGTGGCCCGACGCTATTCCAAGCGCAAACTGCTTGGGGGTTCGCTTGACATCATGTCCGATTGCGTCTCGTTTTGCGTCGCTCCCGCCTTGATGATGTTCATCATGTTCGGCCGCTGGGACGGGTCAAACCCGCTATGGACGTGGTCCTTGGCCATCGTGTGCTGCTGGGTCATCGCCGCTGGCATGCTTCGGCTTGCACGTTTTCAATACGAAGAAGCGAGTGAATTACCGTACTTCCACGGCCTTTCTTCACCAGGCAACGCCATGATGTTGATGAGTTTTGGCGGCCTCATTTGGCTTCAACCCTCCATGGGTGTCGGGCCCGATTTGACCACGGCCAACCTGTGCACGGGCGTATGCCATGCCAACCCTGCGTTGGACGTTCTGATTCTTCCCGTGATGCTCATCTCCGGCACGATGATGATCTCCGACCGTCGGTTGTCCAAACTCAAGCACGGGATCGACACCAAACTTTCGATCTTGCAAATGCTATGTTTGCTCATCGGCATCGTTGCCAACTTGACCATCACGAGCACCAACGCCACGGCGGCGACCACCGACTTTGGCTATGCAGGCTGGCTCTTCCTTGGTTCAGCCCTTTTCTGCATCTACTACCTCGTCAAGCCGCAACCGCCAGCGGTGGAAGCCGACGCAACGGTGGTTGAACCAACGCCGCCTCAAGCGATGGCTTGAATCTCTTCGTCGTGCTTGGCGAGCAAGTTTCGCAGTTTGACCTTCATCGACGGGGTCATCATGTCGTTGTCCGTCGTCCACTCCTCGGGATCGAGGATGAGCGTCTTGGCGACTTCGTAGCCCTTCCAGTCGGGCGCCACCATGTTGTTCTCGGTCAGGTTCTTCAGCACGAAGGTTCGAACTTCAGGACTTGCACACAAGGCAGCATCGTCGCCGGAGGCATCCATGCCAGCCGCTGAGAGTGAAGATCGCAGGGCGTCCATGTTCGGGTGAGCGATGAGGAAGGTGTTGAGCATGTTGCGGCCGTCAAGCACGCACTGCTCCACCAGCGGGTTGAGCTTCACGGTCTCTTCGAGCGAGGACGGTGAGACGTACTTGCCGTTCTCCAACTTGAACTGGGACTTGACACGACCGGTGATGGAGAGGTAACCGTCCTCGGACAATTTGCCAAGGTCACCGGTTCGGAAGGTGCCGGGTTCAATGATGACCTCCTTCGTGGCTTCCTCGTTGTTCCAGTAGCCCATCATGACGTTGGGGCCGGTGACGACGATTTCACCTTCGTCGGGTCGGTCGGGGTCGTCCCATGCCGAGGTGTCGATGGTGACCTTCACGCCGTTGGCCACGCGACCCACGGTGTTGAGTTTGCTCGTGCCTGGCCCGGACCAGCCGTTGGCGGACACGAGCGGGGAGGTTTCGGTCAAGCCGTAGCCTTCGTAGCAGTTGAAGCCGACCATCTGGATGAAGGCGGCGACGTCGGGGGAGAGCGCCGCAGCACCGGACATGCAGAAGCGGATGTTGCCGCCGAAGCGAGCACGAACTTTGGACCACACGAGCTTGTCCCAGAGTTTGTCAAAGAATCCACTGGGGGGAACGGCGTCGCACTCCACACCGGCCTTGGCGATGCGCTTGGCCGCCGACTTCTGGGCCTTGCCGACGAAGACTTTCTTGAGACCCGTGGCAGCGGCGAACTGGGCGTTGACGCGGTCGTAGAATTTGTTCCAGACACGCGGCACAGCGAGCAAGACCGCGGGTTTGATTTCGATGCACTCGTCGGCGATCTTGGTCAAATCCGAAATCAGGTTGATGTGCACACCGCAGCGAATCATCCAGTGCAGGTCAAACGTGGACCCGAAGGAGTGCGCCCAAGGCAAGAAGGCGGCGTTCTTGTCGCCCACATAGATGGTGAAGGCGGACTGCACGCACAGGATGTTCGAGAGCGTGTTCCAGTTCGAGAGCATGACACCCTTGGGGTTGCCCGTGGTCCCGGAGGTGTAGATGAGGGTGTTGAGCGCAAACGGATCGTCGGCGACCTCGAACATGTCGGCTTCGCGTCCAGCGGCCACAAAGTCCGCCCAAGCGTGAACGGCGACGCCCTCGGGGGGAATTTCGTTCGCAGGTTCGCTACCCAACAGGATGACGCCGCAGGCGGGCCAGGCCGAGGCATCGGCAGGCATGTTGGCCACCAACTTGTCAAGCACGGCCGTGCTTTGAACGGCCAAAATCGACGGGGTTGAATCGCCCAAAATGAACGCCCATTCCTGGCCGTGTTGATGGGTGTACATGGCGGTGTAGGCGGCCCCAATGCCGTTGGCGCCGTAGGAGAGGGCAGCCCATTCCACGGAGTTGTCAACGATGAGAGCGACCCGGTCACCGGCGTTCACGCCCACCGCCGCGAGTTGCTTGCCCACCGCCGTGGCCAAATCGCCGAACTGATTGTAGCTGATGTGGGTCCGAGGCATGCCGGCTTCAGGAATGTAACCAAAGCACGGAAGGTCGCCAAAACGACCCACGCTGGTCATCAGCATTTGGTACAAAGTTCGGGGGTCGTCGCCCTCGGGCTTCTCCCACTGTCGGTCGTCGGGCTGGCGTTCCCATGCAAGTTCAAAGGGTTCCATGGTGCGGCAGTGTTGCATTGAGCATTTGAACATCTCCCCGTTACTCAATGAGGACCCTGCGGACGTTTTCGCGCCAATCCGCCCCGTCGTTCCGGTTCGCTAACGGGCTGGCGGGGCTTGGGTGCCAGCAGGTGGTGATGTCCACCGTCCGTCCGTCCCCGCTTCTCCCCGGACCTTTTTTTCCAGCACCAAAAGCGAGGCGGGCGCGCTTCTCAGCGTATTTCCCCACACCGACGATGCGAGTGATGCCCATCGCCTCGACGACCTCGCGAAGGTGATGGTCGCAGGCTTCGAGCACGGGTTCAATCAGCGCTTTGGGCAGGTTGTCCGGCGTGATGTTCTGGCCGCGTTCGCCCAGCAGCAACAGCGGACAATGGTTCACCACGAACAGGTTGGCAAAGGTCGCCTCGGGTGTGCCGAACATCTCGTCCATGAGGTTCCACAACCGTGTTCCTGACACTTCTTGGCGGTCAAGGTCCAAGCCAAGGATGGGCCGGTTGGGGTGGGCGTTGGCCGGCGTTTCAAGGTCACACGGCGTGATCTTCAGGAAGTCCTTGGCCACCTCGGTTGCCCCAAACGGCACGCCGGATTGTGCCATGCCCCACGGTCCGGGGTTCATCCCGAGCAGCAGCGTCGTGGCGCCGAGCCCGCCCCACTGCTCAATGTACTGTTCGTGATGGGCCCATGCGTAGTCGAGCGGGTTGGTGGCGTGCGCCACGTGTCCCGAGGCTTCCAAAGCCGAAATCGCTTCGTCGCACGCAGCCGACAAACGGCGTGCTGCCTGCTTGAGTCGGTCCACCGTGTTCACGGCCAGCCGTCGGGTCGGGGCCACATAGTGGTTCGCTGGCTCAGTCTTCGTCACGGCGGGTCAAGCCCACGCCGATGGCGATGGCGAGCAGGGTTCCAACCGACCCGAGTGCGGGTAGACCGTTCCCGACACCGTCGTCGACGTCCGATACCGTTGGCAGAATCGTCACGGTATCGCTGTCGGTGTTGCCGGGGGCTTGCCCGTCGCTGCCGCTGACCACACACTGGACTTCGTCACCCACGGCATAGCCAGTGGAGAGCGTATCGGTGCCCGAAGCGATGGTGTTGCCGTTGACCTTCCAAACCACGGTGGTGGTGACCGTATCACCATCAGCGTCAAAGGTCGTGTACATGCAGGTGAGGTTGTCGTCGGACTGCGGCATGTTGGGTGAAATCGTGACGCCGGCGATGACCGGCGGTGCGTTGGTGTTCGTGTTGTTGCCGTTGCCGCCCGAGTTGGTGTCACACGCATCGCCGATGCTGTTGTAGTCAGCATCGCTTTGGTCGGTGTTGGCAACGTTGGGGCAATTGTCGCTGTTGTCGCCCACGCCATCGTTGTCGCTGTCCATCCACTCGGTGGGGTCGGCGGGGAAGTCATCCATGGAATTGTTCACGCCATCACCGTCACCGTCGGGGTCGCATTGGTCGCCCACACCGTCGTTGTCCAAGTCCTCTTGGTTTGGATTGGTGTTGTACGGACAGTTGTCGTTCATGTCGCTGATGCCGTCCAGGTCACTGTCTTGACTGGGGACGGTCAACGAAAGCGTTGTGTGGGTGATGTACACAGAGGAATTGTTCATGGTGTAGTTCAGGAAGAGTTCCAAAGTGTACGTGCCGTTCATTACGTTGTCCAACTCGACGTAGAATGAATCGGTGGTGGTGTTGATGTACCAAGACTGAGAGTCCATGTCCACGAACGAGAGGGTCCCGTTGGGGCTCGTGTACCAGAGATGGTGATTGAGTTCCGCGGTTGCATCAAGGACCAAGCATTGAAGGTTCACCATCACGCCAAAATCATCGCCTTCGGAGGGATAGCCTGCTGCTGCGGTGGCGGTCATGGTCGTGGCGTTTGCCCAATATCCGCAGCCGGTGTTGGTGTTGTTGCCACCCCCGCCCGTTGAATTGGTATAGACGTGCACACAGGTATCGTCCTGCGCAATCCAGGTGGTCGAGTAGTTGGCGTCCAGGTGGTAGAGAATTCCAACGAAGCAATAGCCTCCTGCGGAAATCGGGGCCCCGTCCACCGTGTAGTTGAGCCAATCAAGGCTGGTGTTGGTGTAGGCCAGCCATGACCAGTTGCCGAAGTCGACCACGTTTTGATTCTCGTCGTACACCGACCATGCGAGGTTGTACGTCTCTCCGATGATGAGTTCCGTGCTCTCGTAGGCCACTTCAATGGTGTCACCTGGGAAGAAATTGTTCGCGTTGGTATCGATGTCCAACTGTCCGCTGGAGAGGTTGCCGTTGTTGTCGACGTAGGAGAAGTTGTAGACCG
This sequence comes from Candidatus Poseidonia sp., assembly GCA_016779705.1. Classification (GTDB taxonomy): domain Archaea; phylum Thermoplasmatota; class Poseidoniia; order Poseidoniales; family Poseidoniaceae; genus Poseidonia. Next base: position 8,412 of record JADHNB010000066.1, read on the forward strand.
AATCGGTGATGAAATTCCATCCAGGTCCGTTGTTGTCCCAAACCGAAAGCTTGGCCAAGAAAGCGTAATTCCCTGCGTCAAAGGCAGCGTGGTTGACGGTGAGGGAGTCGGAGGTGCTGTTCACGTACCACGAGGTGTTGTTCTGTGCCACGATGGTCCAGTTGGAGGTGTAATATACCGTCCATTCGATCATGGTGGTTGAGCCAAGCACGTTGCAGTAACTGTTCACGGTGCTCTCAAACATGTTGCCGACGTTGAAGATGCTCTGCCATGAATAGGCGTAGACAGCGGTGTAGTTGGAATCGTAGCCGCAGCCCGAGTTGTTGTTGACTGGATAGACCGTGAAGTTCACCGAGTCGGTTTCCACCGTCACGGAAGAGCCAGGGTAGGCATACAACGTGGCAGAGAAGGTGTAGTTTCCTGCAACAAGACCCGACACGTTCCAGTTGTCGGAGATGCCCGTGGAGGCGGTGGGCGTCCAGAACATCGAGGTGTTCGCCACCACGGTTTGACTTTCGTCGTAAATATAGGCGTGAATC
>JADHNB010000067.1 GCA_016779705.1 Candidatus Poseidonia sp.
GTTGTGCCACGCTCAAACCCACCGAGAGCACGAGCATGATGGCAAACAACACGGCGTGGAAGCCGTTGAACCACTGGTAGGCCATCAACGAAGGATAGGCAACGAGGTATGCAAGCGGCTGGAGGTCCCTCCAACGGGTGAGCATGCTCAATTCTCCAAGCCCAGCGATGCACGCATCTTTTCCAAATGGGCATGGACGTGCTCAACAAAGAAACCGTGCATCAAAAATCGGTAGGAAAGTCCTGTCGGACCGACCAAAATCATAGGGAAGCGATTGTAGGCAATGTCAGCAAAGTGGGTGGCTCCAACGATGTCGTCGATGAGCAATCCGACGGAGTGGTCGAACTGGAAGGAGTTGATGGCGGCTTCGTATTCCTTGGCCGTCAACCAGAAACAAAACGATGTCTTGAACAATTCATGGGCTGTCTCGAAATCCAGGAATTGCGTGAACTTCTTTTTGTGGATGCCATAATCTACACGAACGGGGTTCCAATTCTTCCACGAGAGTTCACCGGCCTCGATGGGCCAGTTTGACCGGTCAGGCTCTTCGAGGTCTCGCATCGTCATCAGGACACCTTGGTCGTGATGGACAAAGGTCTGGACCATTAAGTCTCGAATCATCTTCGGATAGATCAATACGGGTTCGACATCGTCTTTACCAGAATTGTCAATCACAAAATTCAACAAATTGCTCTCGGCTTGGAAGTGCCGAAGAATGAGCACGTTGGCTTCGGGTCGCACGAAGTACTTCATGAAAAAGCAGATTTGCCACTGAAGAAACCCGTGGGCTTTGAACTGAATCGGCAACAAGCGCTTGAGGTAATAGGTGATGTGCAAGGTGATGGTTAGGAGAATCCGCAGCGTGGGGAGAATAATGATGCGCAGAGGATTTTGTAAATCCTTCAACCAATATTCCTTGGCCACATCATCCAGAGGGAGGCTGGCATCACCGGTCAGGGCATCGGAGAGCGACGCAGGCATACGCCCGTGATTACCCGCCATCATCTTGGCCCGCTTTCGAGCGGCCCGTTGCTGTTTTCTCGTCATGGGTTGTTCACTCAATGTCATGATTCAATTCCTCCAGTTGCAATCGATAAAGGCGGGCCACCACCCGGGCAGTTTTGACGATGGCTTTGGTCGTTCTTTCGTCCACGCATACCTCATCAAGTGTTCTATAGAATCTTTGCATGTGGTCACCATCGTTATGACCGTGGTAGGTCATGAACCGGGTTGAATCCTCTCCAAGGCCCGTCAACTCATGAATGCGCTCGGCCCAAGAGCGGGCCATCTTCTCGCCCAAACCTTCGATAATCCACATCGCACCGAGCAAGTCCACTGGGTTGTTTCGAGACGCACGGTACATCAAAAACCCGTGAAGAGCCTCGGAACCAACGTTTCGCTCCATGCCAAGGATGTCTTCAAGCTGGCCACCAGAAGCGACGTAATCCTTCTCCAACAACTCATAATCACGGTGCTCATCCACGGCGTGGGAAATCACCGTTGACCGAATCTCTGCATGGTGGCGGTCGAAGCTGCTCGCTGTTCGAGTGATCCATCGTGAGCCCTCAATCACTTGTTGACGGAGGTTTCGAAGCAAACAAAGGTGGTCTTCAATCGTATAGGTGCCAAGGTCCAAACGGCGAAGCAAGGGCACGGTTGACAGGTCGCGCTCAAATCCTAACCACACGCGCAAGAGATGTTGCAGGCACACCTGAGCATTTGGATTCATAATCGGAACTTCATCACCTGCTGCCAGCTCTTCTGTCTCTTGAGCACCGTCAACCAAAATTTCTCCATCGTTCAATTTTTCACCACCGTGAGTTGCATGTAGGTCGTGTTGAAACGACCACTTTCAGGAACAAAACAGAGGATGCAGTCCCCTTCCTTGATGGTGACTTCATCGGTCCGCAAAAATTCATCGATCATGATGAACAGGGAGGCTGCGCCGGTGTTTCCACGCGTGTAAAGGTTGGTCCACCAGCGGTCTTCGGGTATGCCCACACCTGCCGCATCCAACATTTCGAGGATTTTACTTCGGAAGTGGTGGCTGGAGTAATGGCATAGGAAATGGTCGATTTTGTCCGGCTCACTCACCCCTTCTTGGACCAAACGTAAGTACCCGTCAACACCCATTCGAATGATGTTATCCAACAACCGAACATCCTGGCGAAGAAGCAGCGCTCCCGCTCGCTCAGCATCAGCGTAGGAGTCGTAATCTTGCCACGTTCGGTCGTCTCCGGGATGACCGGCGGAACCGACGCTCATGCAAGTTGGAAGCGCATGGGCGTGAGAAAAACCTCGCACCCAGTCAATGCGAAGGCTGTAACCTTTGGGGGCGGGCGTGGATTGCAGAAGTAAGGCGCCGGCTCCGTCGGAGAGCATCCAGCGAAGGAATTCCGTGTTGAAATCGATCCGCTTGGCAGCGAAGGTGGAATCAGTCGCAGCCTCATAACGCTGTTTCTTGAGCAACCGGCTCGAGAGTTCGCTTGAGACGACCATGGCTGCTTCGTGGTCGCCGACCCGCAAGCTGTTGTAGGCTGCTTTGAGAGCCATCATGGAGGAGGAACAGATGCCATGCGTGGTCAAAATTTCAATGGCCGGCAAACCAAGGTTGGCCTGGACCATGCTCGCCATGCCTGGAGCAGGAAGATCACCTTGGGTTGATGCCACAGCGAGCATACCGACTCCTTGGCGGTCAAGGTAGGCACGGTCAAGGCATTGTTCAGCGGCTGCAGAAGCCATTTCGGTGTTGGAATGGGTTGTTTGTTGATTGGCATCGATGGCATAATGCCGCGTTTGGATTTTATTGGCTTGTTGAATTTGCACACGGAGTGAGGAGGGCTGGCCGTTCACCATGCCAAGGATGTCCTCAACTTCACCGGTTGAAATTGGAGGCCCGGGCAAAAAGGCGCCCGTACTGGTGATGTACACGCTCATGAGTCCACCTGAGGTTTGCCGTGTTGTTTCTCATAAGCGTAGCAGCGCCACCATTCCTGCATGTAAGGGAAGACCACGAAAATGGCCATGACGACCATGTACGTCATGGCGTAATTTCCTGAGGCCCCGAGAGGTTCTTGTCGCCATTCGATGGCGAATCCACCGCTCCAATTCAGTGTCACTGTGTCAAGGAACACCTCCCATTTTCGAACGATGATGAGCAGGATAAGGAAAAACGGCAGGGTGGCAAGGTAGTTGTGTGCATGCACCTCCCAAATAGAAATCTCTCGCTTGCCTGTGGCGTAATGGACGTCGTAATGAGCCACAACCTCATGGGCAATCAGCGCTGCAAAACATAGCAGCATGATGAGCACATTGACTTCAAACAACAAAGAAAGAACCACTGGAATACAAATCTGCACACCCATCAAGCAATGGACATAGGCTTCGTGGAGACCCGAGGTTTTCTCAATCTCGGTGTTCCGGTGGCACCACCAATCCAACATTCCGGCTATGCCCCACAAGGGAAGGAGCACATAGAGCATCACGTTGAGGACGAGGGTTGCTTCATCCATGGTCTTCAGGCCTCGCGTTGAAGCCGACCTCCTCGTCTAAAAAGAATACACCTGCAAAACAAGGAATGGAGGCGTTCATTGGCACCGAGCCTTCGCCGTAAGGGCCTCAGCTGCCGCACATCAGACAGTCGTCGGGACTGTCGAGACTGCAAGCAATGGCGTCCATGCTGTCCACATCATCGGCTCGCTCGGCCAATCCGTTCACGGTTTGATCTTCCTTGTTGGAGGCCTCAACGGTGAACTGAATGGCGTCGGCAGCGGCCTTCGTCCGCAAGTAGTACATGCCGGTCTTGAGCCCCGCACGCCAGCCGTAGAAGTGCATGGACGTGACCTTGGCGGGGTTGGCATCCACCATGTGAATGTTCAGCGATTGGCTCTGGTCAATGTAGGCGCCGCGGTCAGCGGCCATGTCGAGCACGTGACGTTGCTTGATTTCCCAGGTCGTCTTGTACAATTCACGGATGTATGCTGGAATTCGCTCAATGCCCTGGATGGACCCCTTGTGACGCAAGATGTCGTCTTTCATTTCAAGACTCCACATGTCTTCAGCGATGAGGTCGCTCACGAGATGCTTGTTGAGCACGACGAATTCACCCGACAGAGTTCGTCGGACATAGAGGTTGGACGTGAAGGCTTCGAAACACTCGTTGTTGCCCAAGATTTGGGAGGTTGACGCGGTGGGCATGGGGGCGAGCAAGAGCGAGTTGCGCATGCCCTTGTCCATGATCTCGGCCTTCAGGCCGTCCCAATCCCAGCGACCGCTGTGCTCGTTCATGCCCCAAAGGTCGAATTGAAGGAGACCTTGACTGGCCGGTGAGCCTTCGAAGGTGGAATACGGCCCTTCGGCCACGGCGGCGTCCTTGGAGGCCGTGCAAGCAGCGAAATAGATGGTCTCGAAGATTTCCTTGTTCAGGAGGCGAGCTTGCGGACTTTCAAACGGCATCTTCAGCATGGCGAAGACATCGGCCAAGCCTTGAACACCGAGACCGATGGGACGATGACGCATGTTGGAGTTGCGAGCTTCTTCCACGGGGTAGTAGTTGACGTCGATGACTCGGTTGAGGTTGCCCGTTGCATGATAGGTGACGTCAAAGAGGAGTTGGTGGTCAAACTCCTCGCTGCTCGTGTTCACGAACTTGGGCAGAGCGATGGAAGCGAGGTTGCAGACCGCCACTTCGTCCTTGGCCGTGTATTCCATGATCTCCGTGCAGAGGTTCGAGGAGCGAATCGTCCCGAGGTTCTTCTGGTTGGATTTCTCGTTGGCAGCGTCCTTGTAAAGCATGTAAGGCGTTCCGGTCTCAATTTGAGCCTCGACAATCTTGTCCCAAACCACACGGGCCGGCAAGGTCTCACGAGCGAGGCCCCGCCGCTCGTAGTCTTCGAACATGGCCTTGAATTCAGCACCGTACACATCTTGCAGGCCGGGGCATTCGTTGGGGCAGAAGAACGACCAGTCGGCGTTGTTCTCCACGCGTTCCATGAACAGGTCGGGCGTCCACATGGCGTAGAAGAGGTCACGAGCCCGCATTTCTTCCTTGCCGTGGTTCTTCTTCAAATCGAGGAAGGCCAGAACATCCGGGTGCCACGGCTCGAGGTAAACGGCGATGGAACCCTTGCGCTTGCCGCCGCCTTGGTCGACATAACGTGCGGTGTCGTTGAACACGCGGAGCATGGGGACGATGCCGTTGGAAGTTCCGTTGGTGCCCTTGATGTAGGATCCCTTGGAGCGCACGTGGTGGATGGACAAACCGATGCCACCAGCGGACTTTGAAATCAAGGCGCACTGCTTGAGGGTGTCGTAAATCCCGTCGAGCGAGTCGTCTTGCATGGTGAGCAAGAAGCACGAGGACATTTGCGGCATCGGGGTTCCGGAGTTGAACAACGTGGGCGTGGCGTGCGTGAAGTAGCCCTGACTCATGAGGTCGTAGGTTTCCAGAGCCTTCTCGATGTTGTTGTGGTGAATCCCGACGGCCACCCGCATGAGCATGTGCTGAGGGCGCTCGGCGACTTCACCGTTCAACTTGAGCAAATAGGAACGCTCAAGGGTCTTGAAACCAAAGTAATCGTAAGAATGGTCTCGGGTGTAGTCGATGTGGTTGTTGAGCGTCTCGGCGTTGGCCATGATCACCTCAAACACTTCTTCGGAGATGAGTGGGGCGTGCTTGTTGGATTCCGGGTCGATGTATTCGCGCAGATCGGTGATGACGTCGGTGAACACCTCTTTGGTCGAGCGGTGAAGGTCATCCACGCAAATTCGAGCTGCGAGGCGACTGTAATCGGGGTGATGCGAGGCCAAGGATGCGGCCGTTTCAGCCGCAAGTTGGTCAAGTTCACGCGTGGTCACGCCGTCGTACAGGCCTTCGATGGTGAGTTTGGTGACGTGGCCAGGGTCCACCCAGGTTCCGTCCAAACCTTCCGACAATTTCACCAATTTTTCGTGGATGGCGTCAAAACGCACATCCTCACGTTCGCCTTTTCGATTAACAACTTGCATGGCCATGATTCTTCCTCCGAGGGTTCGATTGAGAGCGTGATATCTTCCTTTGTTCGCGTACGGTTCAAAAGTCTTCGTCCACCGAGAAACGCTGTTGGACGCTTCCGAGGGAAGCGCTTTCCATAACGCCGGCCTTTTGATATTCGGCCACACGCTTTTCGAAGAAGTTGGTCTTGCCCTGCATGGAGATCATCTCCATCCAAGGGAACGGGTTGCCCACGTTGTAAATCTTGGAGCAGTTCAATTGGACGAGAAGCCGGTCAGCCACGAACTGGATGTACTGCTTCATCAAGTCGGCGTTCATGCCGATGAGGTTGACGGGCAGTGCCTGCGTGACGAATTCGATTTCGATGTCGACGGCTTCAGCGATGACGCGGCGAATCACGTTCTCGCCGGCCCCTCGCAGCAACTTGTTGTGAAGCAGGCAAGCAAAGTCACAGTGCAAGCCTTCGTCACGGGAAATCAATTCGTTGGAGAAGGTCAAGCCGGGCATGAGCCCTCGCTTCTTGAGCCAGAAGATGGCGCAGAATGAACCGGAGAAGAAGATGCCTTCAACCGCCGCAAACGCCACCAAGCGCTCGGCAAAAGAGCCGCGCTTTCGGGACAACCAGCGCATGGCCCACTGTCCTTTCTTTTGCACCGATGGCACCGTTTCCAGGGCCTTGAAGAGGTGGTCCTTCTCCTTCTCGTCTTCGATGTAGGTGTCGATGAGCAAGGAGTAGGTCTCGGCGTGGATGTTCTCCATCATGATTTGGAACCCGTAGAAAGCACGGGCTTCTGGCCAGCACACTTCGTTGGAGAAGTTCATCACGAGGTTCTCGTTGACGATGCCGTCACTGGCTGCGAAAAAGGCCAGAATGTGCTTCACGAAATGCTGCTCGTCCTTGTTGAGGTTCTTCCAATCCTTGAGGTCCTCTGCAAGGTCAATTTCTTCAGCGGTCCAAAACGAGGCCTGTTCTTGCTTGTACATGGCCCAAATGTCATCGTGCTGAATGGGGAAGAGAACGAAGCGATCAAGGTTCTCCTGGAGCATGGGCTCCACATGCTCGCTGGTCAAGTCGATGTCCGTGTTGTCGTCTTTGCTGTGTTCAATGACCATGCCCAATCCCCCCGGTGTTCTCCAACGCGCTGGATTTTGTTTGCCCTTCTCGGATGCCTATAATATATGCCCTCTCGGCGAGATTAAAGTGAACGAATTTTCCACCCTTTGCGGGGGTTTCAAACTTGGACGCAGTACACCGAACAGGCCGGTCGTTTAACGGTGTTAAAAATTCACCAATATTTTCTCCAATCATCCCAAAATCACCTTCTTTTCCACTGGAAGCCCATGTTGGCAAAATCTTACATTATCCCAACAGTCAAAAAGGGATGTATCTTGAGTTGACGCATGGACCGATTTTCCCTCGAAGTTCCGTTCGCCCGCTTGGATGAACGGGCCGTGTTGCCGACTCAGGGCTCGGCCCAAGCAGCGGGCTGGGACCTCTACGCCATTGAGGACACCGTCGTACCAAAAGGCAGGAGCGTCCTCATCGCCACGGGATGGGCGGCCGCCATTCCCGAAGGTTGGGAAGGGCAAATCCGCTGCCGTTCATCCTTGGGCAAAAAAGGCATGATCATGCCCAACGGCTTGGGCACCATCGATTCGGACTATCGTGGCGAACTGAAGGTGCTGGCCACGTGGATTGGTGAAGGTGAATCCTTCACCGTGGCTGCCGGCGAGCGGGTGGCCCAGCTTCTCTTCGCCCCTGTACCGAAGGTGACCCTCGTGGAAACCACGATGGAGGCGCTCAGTCAAACCGAGAGAGGCGAAGGTGGGTTTGGCTCCTCGGGCCAATTTTAAGGTGGCAACGGCATGCTTGACGTCCGTGTGTTGGGAGTGGTCCCCTACGAAGATGCGCAAGCCCTGATGAAGGAACTCCAACAACAACGCATCAACGGTGACATCAAGGACACGCTGTTGGTGCTCGAACATCCTGAGGTGGTGACGGTGGGGCCTCGCGCTCGCAACGACGGCATCGCCCCGCCCGCCGATTACCCGTCCGTGGCCGTTGACCGTGGTGGGGGCCTGACATGGCACGGGCCGGGCCAAGTGGTGGTGTATCCCATCGTGAAATGGGGTGAGCGCCAAGGCGAAACCTCGGTGGCCGACATCATCCACCTCATCGAAGGGTGGATCATCAACGCCCTCGCCGCCTTCGACATCCACGGCGAGCGTGACGAACGCATGCAGGGCGTATGGGTGGACGGTCGCAAGGTGGCCAGCATTGGTCTCTCCTTCTTGCGATGGGTCAGTCGCCACGGCTTCTCGGTCAATCTGAACACACCGAAAGGACGTGTGGAAGGTTTGGCGGGTTGTGGTTTGGCCGCCGACACAACCACCAGTTTGGTCCAACTCGGATACACCATCAACGCAGAAGACTTCGTCGATGCGCTGCTCCCGTTCATCGAGGCGACCCTCAACGCGTAGCCGTTGTTTCGGTCAGGAAAGCGAGGGCGGCCGATTTGACCAAATGGCCCACGTCCCGGTCGCACTCGCCACCAAGCGGTCGCCGACCTTGACCTCCCCCGCCAAATGCGCCACGTGCTTGCCTCGGCGCACCACGCGCCCCTCCGCCACCAGGCGCTCGCCCGGGCGAGCTGCTGCGAGGAAACTCGTTGAGAGTTGAGTCGTGGCGCACCACTCTTCCACTTGCAGGGAAGCGACCAGCGCACTGCCCAGCGCCGAATCCAACAGGATCATGTGAATCCCGCCGTGAGCCACCCCGCCCTTGTTGAGGTGCTCTTCGGTCAATGTCAACTCAAGCCGGGATTGACCGGGTGTCCACAAGGTGCGCTCGACGCCCAAGTCGGCCATGTAGCCAATCGGTTCAGGCGGGGATGAAAGGGTCACTGGCTCATCACCCCAACCACTTTCACGAGGATGCGTTTGTTGCGCT
>JADHNB010000068.1 GCA_016779705.1 Candidatus Poseidonia sp.
ATCTTGGAGAGTGGTCCCTTGGGCGGCGCTTGGAGGCAAAGCGAGCGAAAAATCATCGAGGTTGTACCATTCGGTTTCTTCCTCCTCCAACAACACCCACACCCCCCCTTCGTTTCCGGTGGACGACGTGGGGTTCAACTCGTTGGAGGCCGGGATGAAAAGTAAGGGTGAACGTAACGGTTCAACGTAACCAATCAACACATCGGAAGCGTCGGCCTGAAGGACACACGCCACCGATTTACGATCAATGCGACGAGCATGTTGCCTTAATTTCGCCACGGCGTTTTCTCGAATCCGGTCCAGGCCGCTCTGGCTCAAGTACATCGGGGCGTTACGAAGACCACCGGATTCGTCGCGAACCACCAATCCGGAAGCACGCAATTGCCTGCATGCAAGCGATGCGTGCGGCATTCGCATCTCAAATTGTTCGGCGATTTCGGAAACGGTCGACGGCCCCTGACGAAGCCAAGCAAGGATTTGACGATGCGCTGCCGAACGAATCGTTCCTTTTGGCACCAGCAGTCACCTCGTGCCTACGCAAACGATGAGGGTTCTTAAAGGAATGAGTTCAATGACCTAACTAGTTACTTTTGGTTATACATTTCCTGTGGAGCGGTCAAAAATAACTTACATTCAGGCACGGAAGTGTGCGATTTACACCGATATTTTAGCACCAACCGTAACCATATCGTTGATGAAGAGAGGAACCATTATATCAGCGGCCTCGCTCCTTGGAAACAGCGGCACATCTTCCACGAGACCGTTAAGAAATGACAGGAGGGACCAACCATGAAAACAACACGCATCCGTGAAAAGATCAAGAAATTTTTAGGCGACCGACCCCGCAACACTGCGGAAATTCTCGAACACATCAACAGCACGATGCGTCACGGCACCACGAGCCAACAGCTCGGCAACGTGCTCTCCAAAGACAAGGACATCGTCAAGGTCGGCTACATCAAGCGCTCCGGCATTTTGTCCGGCGGTTATGACATCTGCGAATGGGCCACCCGTGACTGGGTTTCCGAGCACTGCCCCGAGTGGATCGAGGGCACACCGATCATCGTGGACAACGAAGGCAACTTCATGACGTCCAACGACGAATCCCTCTGAGCCGAGACATCGCTCTACGCCCTCAGGCATGGCGGGTTCCCGTCCATTCCACCACGCAACCGATGGCTCGGGCCGCGACCGTGTTGGAGAAGGTGAACGATGCGTCCCTTCTGCCGCTTTCGGCCAGTTACTCGTTCTGTTTTCGGATTTCCATGGGGATCCGAAACAACGCGATGGGGCCAACGATGAGAATGGCGAATCGTATTTGCCAAAGCGATTCAAGCACGCTTTGGGGTGTGGCACCATGAATCATGACCAAGACGACGAGGAGACCCAACACCACAACCACGGTGCCAATGAGGAAGATTCGTTCCGAGCGGGAGAGAGCAGCCCATCCACTGAGGGTTGAAACGTCGTCTTGAGGTTGGTGGATCCTGTCGTGGCGAAACCAATGACTTGGGCACCGTAAAAAATCCCTGTCACGGGACAGACCGGGGTTCGTTTTGAAGATCAAGACGCTGTCCGCCCGCACGGTCAAACGAGAACTCACTGACCTTCGTAGATGGCCATGGCTTCGTCAACCGAGGCACCGTCGCAGATGATGGCGTGGCAAGCGGCCGTCATGCGAACGGCCTCCTCGGTTTCCTTTTGGTGAATGTTCCGGCCGGTGGCAGCGCCTCGGCAACCCGAGATGTTGACCTGGTCGTGGAGGCGTTGAAGGAAATCACGGGGCGGGAGCGAACCACCGCCCGAGCAGATGATGCCCGTTCGACCGGCGGCCTCAACGGCAATGCGGAAGGATTCTGCTTCCGTCATGCCCTCCCAGGCTCTTGGGTAATTCACCTTCGCAAAGTCGGCCCCAAGACATCCGGCCACGCCTGCAGCCCCAGCGATGAGTTGAGGGTCCTTTTCATCAGGCACGGCTTGGCCACGGGGATACATCCACACGACGGAAATCATGCCTTGTTCGTGGGCTTGGCGAATGAACTGGGCGGCCTCCGTCAGCATTTCGTGTTCGTACTCGCTCCCGATGTAGACGGTGTAACCAATGCCGACCACGTTGATGCCGTTGTGAACGAGGGACATCACGTCGTCCATGTCCCAAAGGGCCTGAGATACAGGGTCGCGTTGGGACGTTTTCACCATGTGGGATTTGGAATTGAGCTTGACCAAATACGGCACGTCGGGGTGGTCACGGGCGTACATCGAAATGAGGCCCAATTGCCCGGCCAGAACGCCCAAGGTACCCGCTTCAAAGGTGCGGGCTCCGATTTCAAACAAATGACCGGGGTCGTTGGAGGTGAGGGGAATCTTGGCCCCGCCGTCGTAGAAATCGTCGTTAAGGTGCTCGATTTTTTGGTCGCAGGCAAAGAGGTTCATGGAACCCGTACCGGCGGTGGCAGCCCGCATGTTGTCGAGGTAGGTTTCGATCAACTCGTCGGGGACATCGGCGGGAACGTGAAACTCGGCCATGGTATCAACTCTGGACCGTTTCACTCGCCGGTGAAGTTTGCCACACGCTTCTCGACGTAGGCGGCGATGCCTTCCTTGGCGTCGCTGCTGTTGAAGAGGGCGGCTTGCAGCTCACGCTCGAGGGCCAGGTGGTACTCGAAGGGAATTTCGGGACCGGTCTGGCAGGAGCGCTTGATGTTGCCAACGGCCTTGACGGCTTTGTTAGGCAGGGTGAATTGGCTGCACCAGTCCAAGATATCTCGACGGAAATCAGCAGAGTCGCCTTCCCAAATGTGGTTGATGAGGTTGCAGGCGTGGGCGTCCTCAAAGGACATCAATTCGCCGGTGACCATCATTTCGAGGGCCTTGGCCTTGCCGATGAGGCGGGTCAAGCGGGCGGTGCCGCCGGTCCCGGCCAACACCCCGAGGTTGATTTCAGGCAGACCGACCTTGCCAGCGTTCTTGCGGGCGATGCGGATGTCAGCGGCCATGGCGATTTCGAGTCCACCGCCGACGGCGTGGCCGTTGATGGCGCAAACGACCAACTTGGGCGTCTGCTCAAGGCGAGAGAGGGTTTCGTTGGCGTGAAGGCAGAAATTGTACTTGAAGCCGGGCGTCACGCTGTTGAGCATCTGGATGGAAGCCCCAGCGGAGAAGAAGGACGCTCCGTTACCGGTCAAGACGATGCAGGTCACGTCGTCGTCAAAGCGAGCACGAACAATGGCCTCGTCGATGTCTCGCATCATGCCGTGCGTGTAGGTGTTGGGCGAGCGGTCGTTAGGGCCTTCGAGGGGAGCCCCTGCGGAATCCGAGGTGAGTTCAATGACGGCGATGCCGTTCTCGGTCACACCGTAGTTCACGAGGCGGTTGGGCATCGGTTCAAGTTTCAATCCATAGAGGTCGCTCATGCCTCCACCCACATGGGGGGGCATTATGAAGAAATCGCTGAGGCTTCTTGCGAGGCTTTGTCGCTTTCTTGGTCGTCAGCAAAGGAGACATGGCCCCCACCTCGGCGAACGGCGTCCCACTGTTGACCCACGGCTTGGGCTGCCGCAGAGGGTTGCCAAACGTCCCGTTTCAGGGCAGGGCGAAAGGGCATTCGCCGAACACCACGGCCCATCGCTTTGGGGTCGTTGCGAAGCATGAACGGACTGACGACACGGTAGAGAACCCGTTTGAACATCGTCGGTCTGAACAACTTCCCGATCCACACCAGGCCGTCACCACGCTTGGCTTGATCGTTCATCCACGCCGTGCACATTCGCTTGAAGGTCCGGTCGCCAACACGATTCATGAGCCAACGGTTGGCGACGCTGGTCCTGACGTAGGGCATCAGTTTCTGGCGTACGTCCCGCTCATAGTCACCTTGGCCCAGGAGGTCACGAGCAGCGAGGACACCTGACCACACCGCCATGCGCATGCCAAAACCCCACATGAAATCCTGCAAACCTCCCGATTCGCCGACGTAATAGCGGCCGTCTTGTTTGTAACGCCGATTGATGGTGAAGTCTCCTTTTCCGCCCACCCGTTTGATGGGTTGACGGTTGAGGTTGGGGTAGTGTTCCTCGTACCAGGCGATGGTTTCGTTGAGGAAGCGTTCGCTCTTTCGTTGCTTCCGCCACAGGCACGTGCAAATCAGACCCACCCCGTCGATGATGATGAGGTAGGAATAGGAGCCAGGGGCCAACTTATCGTTGAGTTGAAACGCAATATGATTGGGATGGTCGGTGCTGAAAATCTCCCCGTAAGCCACCGCAGAGGTCCCTTTCGGGCCGCAGGCGATGATGGTGCAATCCTCTTCCTTGACTCGCGATTTGTAATGAAGGTGGACACCGGCGTCCAAGGCTTGCCGTTTGAATCCCTGATCGATGGTGTGGTCGGAAGTCCCGCGTTCAACGATTCGGTACGCCACACCCCCGGTTTTGGCTTGGGTGATAACGTCATCGGGGTGAATCAAGTCCACGGTGTCAAAGGTCGTGGCTTTGAAACTCGAAGCATCAAGGCCCCACGAGGCGAGTTGATCAAAGAAATCATCGTCCATGCTCCAGTTTTCCAGGGCTTGAAAGTCCCCGTCAAAACGAGAGCCAGAATCGTCTCGAATGTCGTGAACGTGAACCTCTCGTCCGGCCTTGGCCAAAACGATGGCCGCCGCCAAGCCCGACAGCCCAGCTCCCATCACGTGGATGGGTTCACTGGTTTCGGTTGACGCGGTCATGCTACGCCATGGAGGCGTGAGGTTTGAATGATGTGCTTCATTCGTGTGGGCATGGCGGGCGTCATCGTGGTGGAAGAAGCCCCTGATGCCTTGGACCCCCAAGCCTTGCTTTCCCGCCTACCAACAGAGGGTTGCGGTGCCATTGTCAGTTTTCTTGGCATCACCCGTGGAACCGAGGGCGAAGCCGATGTCATTCGATTGGAATTTGATGCGTGGCAGGACCGTTTGAACCCGGTGTTGCACCGACTGGCCAGTGAGGCCATCGCAACGTTTGGGGTTCAAGCCGTGGCCATGGCCCATCGCACGGGAGCCGTTGGCCCTCAGGAACCCATCGTTTCCATTCATGTCGGAAGCCCGCATCGAAAAGAAGCGTTTGAAGCCTGCTCGTGGTTGATTGACGAATTGAAGAAGCAAGCACCCATATGGAAGAAGGAAGTCACCACGGATGGGGAGACCTGGAAGGAGGGCCTGGGATGACCAAAACGACGATCGATGGTATCGTGGACATCGCTGCAAAACCGGTGGTGGAACGGAGGGCCGCAGCCAAAGGACGTGTCACCCTGAAAGCCTCAACTCGAGAAGCCATTGAAGCCGGAGCCATCACCAAAGGCAACGTCCTCGAAGCGTCAACGGTAGCCGCTCTGCAAGCCGTGAAAGAAACCCCCCGGATCATCCCGCATTGCCACCCCATCCCGCTCGAGGGAACCCGAGTCAACTGGGAATGGGACGGAAGCGATTTGTGGTGCACGGTTGAGGTCAACGCCCATTACAAAACCGGCATTGAAATGGAAGCGCTTGCCGGTGTGTGTGCGGGTTTGCTGTGTGCTTTTGACATGGTCAAGTCGTTGGAAAAAGACCACGCGGGCCAATACCCAACGGCGACCATCAGCGACGTTCACGTGGTCGAGAAGTTCAAACAAGCCTGAACCGCTTTGTTCATGGCATCCCCGCGAGTGCCCGATACCATGGGCATCACGACGGACCTGGCGCATCATTTCTTGGAAGCGGTCGACCAGGCTGCCATCGCCAGCGCCGCCTGGCGAGGAAAGGGCGACAAAAACGCTGCTGACGATGCAGCGGTTGAAGCGATGCGCCGCACCTTCGATTCGGTGCCCTTTGACGGGCGAGTGGCGATTGGCGAAGGCGAGCGAGACGAAGCCCCCATGTTGTACATCGGTGAGGAACTCGGTTCCATGGTGGGCCACGACGGGGCAGCGAAAATCGACATCGCCGTCGACCCGCTGGAGTGCACAAATAACTGTGCAGACAACCTCCCCAATTCGATTGCCGTGCTCGCCGCTGCACCGCGAGGAACCCTCCTACACGCCCCGGATTGTTACATGGACAAGTTGGCATGCGGCCCCTTGTTGGCCGACCACGTCTCCTTGGACGGCGGCGTGGCCTACAACATCGAACAAGCGATGCACGTGTTGGATTGTGAGGCCGAAGCGGTTCGGATTGTGGCTTTGGACCGGACGCGGCATCACGATTTGTTTGCTGAAATCCGGGAGACCGGCGCCCAACTCCATTTGTTGAGTGACGGGGATGTCTCTGGAGCGCTTTGGGCGGCCAAGGAGGACGGGCCCTATGACATGCTCATGGGCATCGGTGCCGCCCCTGAGGGCGTGATTTCGGCCACGGCCATCCGTGGAGTTGGTGGTCTGTTTGAAGGACGGCTTGTGTTCCGTTCGCCCGAGGAAGAACAACGGGCGGTGAGCATGGTGAACGACGATTTGACCCGCTTGTGGAAGGCTCACGACCTGTGTCAAAGCGAAGATGCGGTGTTCGCTGCGGCCGGAGTGTGTGACGGATACCTCCCCGGCGTGGTGGTGGACGAAACCACCACGACGACCTTCAATGAACTGATCGACGTGTCCCGAGGTACCGTGGTTCGCTCCGAGCAGGTCCGCCAACGAACGTGATGAGGCAAGGCCATGGCGCAACAACTTCGCATCGACGTCCGCCTCCCCGAAGGCCATTGGGCAGGTGATGTGACTCGCGCTCACCCTTCCGCCACCTTACGCATCGAACAACACATGCCGATGAGCCGTGGGCGGGGCACGGCCCGCTGTTGGAGCAGCGAAGCCCTCGACGAGACCGTGGCGGCACACGTGGGGATTGATGGCTGCACCTCCGTTCAGGACGGCCGATTCAGCGTGACCATTTCAGCTGGAGGCGGTGGGTTCCTACGACCCCTGGTTGACCTTGGTGTCGTTCCAAGGACCCCGTTTGAAGTTCGAGACGGTTGGGTCGAGTGGACGGTTGAAGGCAGCAGAGAACAAATGCGCGACTTGGTGAACCGGTTCCGTTCCGATGAGATTCCACACCGATTGCTGTCCACGCGGAGCACCACGGCTCGACTCTTGACGCCTCGGCAGCGTGAAGTCTTCGAAGTCGCGTCCCGAGAAGGGTACTGGGACGTGCCCCGCCGCATCAACCTCACCGAACTGGCGGCGTTGCTCACCGTGGCCAAGTCCACGCTTTCAAATCAACTCCAACGCATCGAATCCGCCGTGTTCAACGCCTTCACCGACGAGATTCGGCGTCAGAGCCCCTAACATGTACGGACGAACATGTTCGTAAAGGGTATAAGGAGGTCCCCAACCTCATCATGTCATGGACAACCTGCCGAAGACCTGGGACGACTGGATTGAAAATTTCAAAACCTGGCAAGACAACGTTGGCTACAAGCGAGAATGGATGGGCGACTTCGACCTCTCCATTCAGTTCGATTGGGAACGCGCTGGTGATGTCATTGAATTTGGCGACTACGCCGGCCGCACCAAATGGGAGCGTTCGCTGCAAGTCCCCCACCAAAGCATGCGAGACGCTTTGGTCTCCATGATCACCGTCCAAGGCGACACCGAATTCGCCTCCGTGGAACAGCAACGCCACCTCCTGGCGACGGCCCCCACCGACTACGACCGCTACGCTGCCGCCCGCATCATGGCGGAAGAACAACGCCACGGCTGGCAGATGGCCTACCTCCTCATGACCTACTTCGGCCAACAAGGACGCCGTGAAGCACAGAAGCTCCTCGAGCGCAACGCTCAGGACGGCGACCGCCTCCTCGGCGCATTCAACCGCCCCATGCCTCACTGGCTGGACTTTTTCTGCTACACGATGTTCGTGGACCGTGACGGAAAGTTCCAACTCGGCATGCTCTCCACTTCAGCGTTCAAGCCGCTGGCGGCCAGCATGGGCCCCATGCTGAAGGAGGAATCCTTCCACTTGGGCACGGGCTCCAACGGTTTGCGCCGCATCATCAAGGCAGGTGTCATTCCGCTCGACATGCTCCAGCGTTACATCAACAAGTGGGTTTCCACCGCTCACGACCTCTTTGGGGTCGACGAGTCGTCGTCCGCTCACTGGGCCTATGTTTGGGGCATCAAGGGGCGCTGGGACGAGCGTCAGAAACTCGAGGACAACCTCGAAGTGGACAAAGAGACGCTCAACGAGGAGGCTCGCCACCACTACCACGAAGAAATCGTGCTCGAAGTCGAGAAGTTGAACGGTTACTTGCCTGAGGGGGCCGCTGCCCTCTACGTGCCCCACGAGAATTTCAACCGGGAGATTGGAACCTTCAAGCGACAACGCTTCACCGTTGAGGGTGAAGCCTTCACCGGTAGCGATGAAGAGTGGAACGCCTACGTAACGACCCACCTGCCAACCGCCCAAGACGAAGAAGACCTCAAGGAACTTTTCAAGCAGGAATGGGTGGCCGAGAAGCCCATGACGGCTCGCCAAATCGCCTCTGGCATTGGCGCCAGTGCGTGAAGGGATTGGTGTTCCCGGTGATCCCCGTCGCCCTCTACGGTGTCGACGCCGAGATGTGCGAGCGGTTTTTTGAAGCCCTCCCTGGCTTGGTGACCGATGCCTACGAAGACCGGAGTTACATTGAATCGCTGTACGCCGTTCAAGCCGACCAATCGATTGAGCACGTTCGCATCGCCGATCAGTGGTCCAACCGCGACCCCTATGCATGGCCAGAGGACATCGTTAACGAAGTGGAAATGGTGCTTCGCACCACGTCCTATCCTGACGTTTCCCTGCTCGAGCACCTGATGACGCTTGACGGG
>JADHNB010000069.1 GCA_016779705.1 Candidatus Poseidonia sp.
CGACTCCGGATGCGACGGTACGGCTGGCGCAGCAGCTGCCCAAACGGTCCTTGACGCCAACGTCGTCGCCGTTGCTGGTGCGGCTTGCTCCGGCGCATCCATGGCTGCCAACGCCGTCCTCTCGGCCGCTGGCGTGCCCATGATTTCCTACGCTTCCACCAACCCTGGTTTGAGCGACGCCACGGCCTACCCCAACTTCTACCGAGTGGTGCCCAGCGACGCCATCCAAGGCCCCGCCGCTGCCTCCATGATGGCCAGCGCCATGGTTGAGGCTCCCGCCATCCTCCACATGACCAACGACTACGGCTCCGGCTTCGCCGACGCCATCGAGGGTGCATGGGAAGGCGACCTCTGTGCCAAGATTGGCTACGCCGAAACCGCCACCGACCTCTCCGCTGAGATCGGGCAAATCGCCGACGCCGAGTGCGACGCCATCTTCATGGTCTCCTACGTGACCGACGCTGCGCTCATCATCAACGAAGTGAGCGCTCAAGACTTGGACATGATGCTCTTCAGCGGCGACGGTCCAGCCGGCGAAGGTCTGCTCGAAGAGTTGACCGACGACATGGCCGCCGACGGCTTGGCCGTGACCGCTCCTGCCGCAGGCACCTCCTACGGTGACTTCGAGGCTCGCTACGACGCCTCGGGCGTGGGCAGCATCAAGCAATACGTCTTGACCGCCTACGACGCTGTTTCCATCATCGGCAAGGCCTACAGTGCCGACGCCACCGACATGGACGCTTCCATCCGCTCCGTGGGAACCAACTACGAGGGTGCCAGCGGTCTGCACACCTTCCTCGCCAACGGCGACGTGGGTGGCGCAGGTTACGACATCTGTTTCTACTCCGCCAGTGCTGCTGACGACGGTGAGTACGGCTGCCACGGTAGCTGGAACGCCATCGACGGCATCTCCTACGACTGGGGTGCAGAAGGCACCAACATCAAACTCGGCTTCATGAACCCGTTGACCGGCCCGCTCGCTCAAGACGCCGCTGGCTTCACCTACGGCGCCGAGCAAGGCATCGCCGACCTCAACGCTATGGGCGGCTTCTGGGGCTACTCCTTCGAACTCGTCGAAGTGGACTCCGGCTGCGACGGTACGGTCGCCTCCTCGGCTGCTCAGACCCTCGTGGACTCGGGCGTTTGGGCCTCCGGCGGTGCCGCATGTTCCGGTGCTTCCATGGCCGCCAACTCCGTTCTTTCGGCCGCTGGCATCCCCATGATTTCCTACGCTTCGACCAACCCTGGTCTGAGTGACGCAAGTGCCTACCCTGACTTCTTCCGCATCGTGCCCAGCGACGCCATTCAAGGCCCCGCTGCGGCCGACATGATGGCTGAGATGGGCGTGACCAACCCTGCCATCTTGCACATGACCAACGACTACGGCTCCGGCTTGGCCGACGCCATTGAGGATGCATGGGACGGTGACCTCTGTGAGAAGATCGGCTACTCAGAAACCCAAACCTCCTTTGGCAACGAAATCACACAAATCGCCAACAGCAACAACGGAACCAACGGTTGCGATGCTATCTTCATCGTTTCTTATGTGTCCGACGGTGCCTTGATTCTTGAGGAAATCAGCACGCAGGGCCTTGACATGATGCTCTTCGCCGGTGACGGACCTGCAGGTGTTGGTTTGCTCGAAGAGTTGTCCGACGACATGGCCGCTGACGGTCTCTACGTGACCTCGCCTCGTGCTGGCACCTCCTACGGTGACTTCGAGGCTCGCTACGACGCTTCCGGCGTTGGCAGCATCAAGGCCTACGTCCTGACCTCCTACGACTCGATCATGATGCTCGGTGAGGCTGCTGTCATCTGCACGATGATGGCTGACGAAGGCATGGACCTGACCCCCTCCGACTGCATAGGCTTCGTCGGCGACGAGTACGAAGGCGCAAGTGGCCTCCACACGTTCCTGGAAAACGGTGACGTTGGCGGCGATGGTTACGATATCTGTGGCTACTCTGCTACCGGAGCCGACGACGGTGCCTACACCTGTACCAAGTACTGGACGGCCACCGACGGCGTGCAAGACGCTTGATGACGAAGTTGAACTGACGTTCACCGAACTCCGTCCAGTCGCCCGTGAGGGGTGAACCCTCAACCGGGACCTGTGGCGTAGTGAGCGTGAGCAAGGTGAGTGAGTCTATGGAAAGCGTTCGAGAACGACTGGGAGATCTCTCCCGTCTGCAAAGAAGGTTGCTGATTGCAGCCGTCTTTGCCCTCGACGCTGTCCTCGGCTTGCTGTATCAGTCGGGTATCAGCAACGGCATCGACGCCGTGTTGGGGGGAAACATTCCCAACGACATGGTGTGGTTGTCCCAATCCCTCCAACTCATCTCCATGGGATTTTTGCTGGTCAAGGTGGTCTTTGACGACCTTCGCCCGGGTTGGCCTCGCTCCGTCATGATGGTGTTCTCACCGTTCTTCTTGCTGCTCGTCGTCCTCTTGACGATCGAGCTCTTGATGCACGGTTTGGATACTCGGGCAACGATTTACTTCAACCTCTCGTCCATTGGGTTCAGCACCCTGACGTGGTCATCGACCTACCTGGCCATTGCGGTTGGGTGTACCTTGACCTACAGCGTGCAGCGCTACGGAAACTTCGCCCAAAGCGAGTTCTTCATGCTTGGGATGTACGTTGCGGTCATGTTGATGTGGATGGATTTCTTCTATCCATTGCATGCGACACCATCCGACAGTGTCCTCGTTTGGTCCCTCCTTGCGTGGACTCTAGTCGGGGCCTTTGTGCTCACGGGGATTGCTGGCATCATCATCGACCGTTTGGTCTTCAGAGGTTTTCGTGACCGCAAGTCAAGCCCCGATGTCATGATGATCGCTTCGCTCGGTGTCGCCTTGGTGCTGAGAGCCATTGTCTATCTCCGCTTTGGTGCGGGCACTAAATTATACGAACCCGATATTGACTGGCGTATCGCAAGGGAACAACGATTTGAAGCCTCCACGACGGTCACCAAACTCAACCTCGGCGACCGCTCCATGGAGAGTGGCGAGGTATACCGATACGGTGCGTGCGAGCAAGTTGGCACCGACCCCGAGACGGGTGCTGCTGTCTACGAGAAAATCACCACGGAAGGGTCGGCACCGTTGGCTGATGTCTATTCGGTTGGCAGCGATTGTGTAACGGAACTCACGTCCAACTATGCTTACTACAGCGCCGCCATGCCGTTTGTCATTTTTGCATCCGTTGGCCTCTTGCTTTTGCTGCTTACCAAGACACGGCTCGGTCGTCGCATGCGAGCCGTGGCCGACAACCCTGAACTCGCCGCTTCGTGCGGCATCAACGTTGAGCGCGTCCACATGATGAGTGCCTTCCTCTCGGCCGGCATCTCGGGAATCGGTGGTGCCATCTTTGCGATGACCATTCGTTACAGTCCCGAGACCGGGTTCACGTTGTTGCTGCCGGCGTTCGCTGTCATCGTTCTGGGCACCATCGGTTCCATCCCTGGCGCCATCGTGGGGGCGCTCATTATCGGGTTCGTGCGTTCCGTCTCCTCCCCGATTCTGATAGGTATCGGGTCGCCGCTTGGACGGTCCAATTATGCAAACTTAGCTGAGGTGATGCCGTATGTGCTCATCATCGCCATTTTGCTCATCATGCCCAAAGGCATCGGGGATGCGTACGACCAATGGAAGATCAAGCGTATCCGTCAACGCGCCGAAGACGACTTCGAGCCAAATCCGAAACGAGCAGCATGGCTTGGTGTGTTTCTTGCTCCTTCCGGCCTTCACCATTTCAGTGTACGAAACAACCTTCGCGGCCAGCGATACCTCTTCAGCACCATCTTTGCGTACGCCGTCTATCGATTCAGCGGGTTCGTGCGCGAGAATTCCATTGCCAACGAGAGCGTACTCAACCTCCTTACTGGAGGCGAATCGCTTTCCCTTGCGCATGCACCCGCCGCGTTGACGCTGGCCGAACAGGAGCATTGGCTCTGGTTAATGCACGGCGAAGAGGTCCTCATCGCCTTCTTGGCCAATGTTGGATGGCTGGTGTGGCCAATGGTCCCGCTTGTGCTCTATGTCCTCGCATGGCGCGAGGCCTCCTACACGTTGCGAGACAAAACGCCAACGCCAAACGAATCCATTCCTCGATTCTTGAACTCAGTGGCCTCCGGTTGGCACCGATTTACTCAATCCATTGCCGAAGGATGGCGTCGCCTCAGCATCGCCCTTGATGAGAAGACTCGATGGATTTCGGAGGCGGTTGACGAGCGAACCACCTCGCTCAAGGCATCCTTCTCAGAATCCGTTGCGAGCAAGCGAACGGATGTTCTGAAACGGTACAACATGTTCTACGGCCGAGAAAGCGAACGAGGATCGTGGGTGCTGTTTGCCGTACTGGCGTTGGTCATGGCGCTCTTCATCAACTGGTTGCCGGTGGCCGAATCGGACCAAGCCAGTTTCGTGAAAACGCTTCAGGTTTCGAACGTCTTGGTCACCCTCTCGATTTTTGCTATTTTGGCCATGTCCCTGAACTTGCACACGGGCATCACCGGGCAATTGAATTTCGGTGTGATTTTCTTCGCGTCCATCGGCGCTATCACCGTTGGTTTGTTGACGGCTCCCAAAGATCTGCATGGCTACGGTTGGCCCATTGTTCCTGCAGTCATGTTTTCGATGATTCTTGGTGCGTTGGCAGGGTGGTTTTTGGCCTACCCGACCGCTCGCCTTCGTAGCGATTATTTCGCCATCATCACCATCTCATTGGGCGAAATCGTACGCGTCCTCCTGAGCGGCGAACCGCTCCTTCGTGCAGGTTCATGGGGAAGCGCTGTTGGCATCTCCCGTTACAAACTCCCGTTGCAAGAATGGTGGTTCTGCGGCTCCAATCCCCCACTTGATGATGCAGGTGAGCCCCTCTCCGCAACGGTCTGTTCCAACACGGACGGTATCGACAGCATGGCCGTCACCGTCGGGGATTGGATGAATCTGGGCGAACCCGCACCTTACCTGATGGTGTTGGCCATCATTGGCGTCGTTGCGACCCTCCTCACATGGTGGCTGCTCAACACCGTGCTGAAGTCACCGTGGGGTCGCATCCTCCGCTCCATCCGAGAAGACGAGATGGTCGCTCAGCACCACGGCCATGACATTCTCCGCCACAAAGCCGCCAGCCTCGCTTTGGGTGCTGCCATTGCGGCCTTTGCAGGAGCGCTCTGGGCTTGGAAATTGAACGGCTTCCAACCCAGTTTCATGTCACCCTCCAAGACCACGTTCCTCGTTTGGGCGGCCTTCATCATCGGTGGCGTTGGGAATAACCGAGGCATGCTCATTGGTGCGAGCATCATCGTTCTCATGGAATTCGTCTTCAACGTGCTCGTCGCCGCCCAAGGCAGCTCGGACCTGCCCCTCCACGAGACTGCCGACCGTATTGATGGCTGGTTTGAATGGTTGGTGGTTGACACCGTCAGTGCCATGTGGGCCTGTTTTGCGTTCATGGCCATCGCTGCGCTGCTGCGCTGGCGTCCAGTTCAAGAGACCTTCATGCTCTTTGGCGTCGTCTTGGCACTGGCGTCGTTCTTCTTCGACCAGCGCTCGATCGACGAAGTCTTCCTCGGCGGTGACATTCGGGCAGGCATGGCCTATGTGAAGGTCCTCCTGGTCGGTTTGTTGCTTATTTTCTCGCTTCGTTTCAACCCGAAGGGTCTGCTTCCCGAGGTCCCCTACCGACCCGACCATCCGTTGAGGGGAGGTGAGGAGCAATGACCGAAACCAAGCAAGACGTGCTGAGCGAAACACCGTTGCTTTCGGTCAAGAACTTGCGAAAGGAGTTCGGTGGTTTGGTGGCGGTGAAAGACGTCTCGTTTGAGGTCATGCCCGGTGAATTTGTCGGTCTCATCGGGCCCAACGGATGCGGTAAATCGACCACCTTCAACTGCATCAGCGGTCTGCTTGAGAAAACAAGCGGCACCGTTGAGGTCTTCGGTGTGGACGTCTCCGACAAGCGGCCTGACCAAATTCAGAAACTTGGGATGACCCGGACGTTCCAGCACACTCGACTGTGGAAGGACATGACCGTGATCGAGAACTTGCTGGTGCCTCCTCGAAAGCAATTCTCGCCCAACCCGTTCCTGTCATTGTTCAGAGGACGTTCAAGGCCTGCTGAAAAGGAACGGCTTTCGAAGGCCTTTGCCGTGCTCGACCAGCTCGAAGTCCCGCACATGGCTCACAACATGGCGGGCGAACTCTCCGGCGGTCAAAGCAAACTCGTCGATATTGGCCGTTCCATGATGGGCGACCCTCAACTGCTGCTGCTCGATGAGCCGGTGGCGGGTGTGGCCGGCCCCTTGGCGATGAAGATTTTCAACAACCTCCGTGAACTGGTGGACACCACGGGCATCTCCGTCTTGGTCATCGAGCACAACATGGATTTCATCCTACGTCAAGGCGTTGACCGAATTGTTGTCATGAACGAGGGCGACGTGTTGATGGTGGGCACACCGGATGAAGTCCGCTCCAACCGTGCCGTCATCGAGGCCTACTTGGGTGCGGCGGGTGATGATGGAGGTGAAGAAGAATGACACGTTTGTTGGATGTCAAAGGGCTCAGCGGCGGCTATGGGAGCGTGCAAATCCTTTACGACATCGATTTGTATGTTGATGAAGGTGAATTCGTCACCATCATCGGTCCGAACGGATGCGGAAAATCCACCTTCATCAAGACGCTGTTCGGCATCGCCACCTACTACGGAGGCGAAGCCACCTACCGTGGGGAACGCATTGAGAAGATGCGGACCGACCAACTGGTCCGCAAGGGCATTGCTTACGTTCCTCAAGTGAACAACGTCTTCCCCACGCTCTCGGTGGAAGAGAATCTTCAGATGGGCGGCAACGCCCTGCCCTCCGCTGTTCTCAAACAACGCATTGAGCGGGCGCTCACCATGTTCCCTGACCTCCGTTCTCGTGAACACGACCTCGCTGCGTCGCTGTCGGGCGGTGAACGGCAAATGCTCGCCATCTCCCGTGCCCTCATCTCTGACCCATCGTTTCTCCTGCTCGACGAACCAACCGCAGCGTTGTCACCTCTGTACCAACAACAAATCATCGAACGGATTGACAATCTCCGCAAGGAGGGCATCACGGTGTTGATCGTTGAGCAAAACGCACGTCTGAGTCTTGCCCGCTCCGACCGAGGCTACATCTTTGCCAACGGTAAAGTGGTTCACACCGGGGACGCTGATTTCATTCTCAACGATCCTGAAATCGGTGAATATTTCCTCGGGTCCCACGACGACTGAACCTCCAGTTCACCACAAACCGCTAAGAGGAAAGGATATAATTCGGATTCTTGACGATGCCTTATGAAAGGCATCGTGTTCCGAGAATTCATCGACATGGTGGAATCCACCTTTGGCGACGAGATGATTGACACCATCCTCTCCTCATGTGACCTCGAAAGCGGTGGCGCCTACTCCGCTGTTGGCACGTACGATCACACGGAATTGGTCCAGATGGTGGTGGCGCTGTCGGGCCAAACCGGGATTGAAGTTCCTGCCTTGGTCGAGGCGTTTGGAACCTATTTGTTCGGTCGTTTCCTTGAACTCTTCCCCGTTTTCTTTGAGCATGAAACGTCGTTTGAGTTCTTGAATTCCATCCACGATGTGGTACACGTCGAAGTGTTGAAATTGTACCCTGATGCAGGATTGCCGTCGTTTGAGAGTCAAATTTCGGAGGACAAGAGGACGTTGCACTTCGAATATCATTCCTCGCGACACTTCGCCGATTTGGCCGTCGGTTTGATGAAGGGAGCCTTCGCTCATTGGGGCGAGGACGTTCACATCGACATTGAAGACCGCACCACTGGAGAAAAGCAAGTGGTGATGTTCACTTGCACCCGGAACGACTGACGGTGAACGGAGTGGACATCTTCGAATTGGCCAAACAGGCCAAAAAAAATCAATCGGCTTCGACCAACGATGACCCCTCGGCCATCATCCAGCGCCTTGAACGGAAAGTGGAACGGGAAAAGAAAGCCCGAACCACGGCTGAACAGACCATTGAAGCGAGTTCTCGTCGCTTGTACCTCGCCAACCAGGCGCTTGATAAAGCGAACCACCAACTCGAAGCCACGGTGCTTGAACTAAACGACACGATGTCTCGTCTCACCTCGGCGGAGGTTAAACGGCAGGCCACCACCGCTACCCTCGTTGTCGCATTGGTCCTGTTCATCATCAGCGAGTTTGCCATCGAACCCGAGTTGGAAAAGAGCATTGACAACACGTTGATTCTTCAACTCGCCAAATTGGGTATTTTTTCCCTCCTGATTCCGTTTGAAATCATCGCCTCAAGAGTCATTGAGAGCGGTCTTTCTGAATCACAGGATTTGAACGCTCAAATGTACAAAAATCTCCTTGTTTCAGCTTATGAGGACGGCATCGTGACCGACATGGAACGTGCTATTCTGCTGTCAAGCGCCAATCAACTGGGGCTTTCCAAACAGGTCGCTGAACGGATTGAAAGGGAATACATGCGTGAGGTCGGCCTCCTTGTCGAAGAGGCTTTGCCGGATTCGTCTTCTGAAACTCCTGCCGAGTCATCGGTGAACTGATGCGTTTGGCATGAGCAAGTCCTTTTGAACAACCA
>JADHNB010000070.1 GCA_016779705.1 Candidatus Poseidonia sp.
AGTAAGCGCTGCTCATGTAGCGCTCACCGACACCCAGCGTTCCTGCACCGTTGGTCACGGCGCTGGCGACGTGCGAAACACCACCGGAGGTGGCGGCACAAGCCGTGGCCGAGTTGCACAGCGTCAGCGTTTTCCAGCCCGTGCCCGAGCTGCCGATGGTGGCGGCTGCGGGCGAGTTACCGGCAGCGGAAACAATGCTTCGGGCTGCCGTGCCACCGTAGTTGGAGGTCAAGTAGGAGGCTGAAATGGGGTTGCCGTTGCAGGAGTTGGACGTGATGCCGTAGTTGTAGCGGGCGTCAAGGCCACAGCCTTCAAGCACGCTCATGGTGAAGGTCACGGAGTTACCGTAGGCGTAGGACATGTACTTCTTCCACTGGATTTGATTGATGGTAGCGCCCGAGGGGAGCTGGTTGTTGGACGAGAAGGTGTACTTGTGCCAAGGCAGGTAGTAGTAGGAACCGTAGTATCGGTAGTGGTATCGGTAAGAACTGGAATAACAGTAGGAGTAGTAGATGTAACAGTAACCGCCAGCGTTCGAGTTCACACGGATGCTTGGGTCAAGGGCCAAGGGGAAGACGCGGTCTTCGCTCATCAGCCAGTCTGCATCAACGACGGTGATCAACAAAATCGAAGGACCGTACACTTGAACGAAGAAGGTCCCGATGTAGGGCTCTTCGACCTCGGGCTCGATGATGAGAGGCGCAGGGATTTCAACCAAGACTTCGCCGGTTTCGATGTTGCGGATGTGGAGCGCTTCTTGCGTGGAGAAGAGTTCCTCACCGAGCATCGTTTCGCCGGAGTAGAGGGCGTAGCCTGCTGGCATGCGGAGGCCTTCGCTCAAACCAAACCACTTGGCAGCGTCTGGGAGAACGGGAGCCTCACGGAGGATGAGGTTTTGCTTGACTTCGTTGACTTCAACGGAGTAGTCAAGGTCGTAGCCCTCAGCAAGCGGGTAGCGGATGACGTTGCCACCGACTTCAACGCCTTGAGAGGCGGGAGGAGCGACGAAAGGCTCGGGAGCCGAACCGGACTCGTCAAGCGTGACGAGCATGGGGTTCAGACCGGAGACGACTGGGTCAACGAACTGGTTGACCTGGACGGTGATACCGTTGGCGACCTCGGGAGCGAAGGTGGTGAAGAACGTGTTTTCAGTCACGCCCCAACCTTCAGGGTAGGCCTGGATGTTCAGGTCAATGTCTTCCCACGTGCCATCTTGCGAGGTGTAGTGAAGCGGTTCGCCGCTCACCACTTGCGTGATGGAGCCGTCCTCGTTGAGGAAGGCTTTCGTGGTTCGGTCTCGCATCCCTTGAAGTTCAAGCGATGGGTCGTACTCATAGTCTGCTTCAGCGATCTTCTCGGGGAGCGTGAAGTAATCATCTGCTCCATTCGAACTTGCTTCCACAAGTTCAACGGTCGTGCTGTTGTCATTGTCGACGTAGCCGCTCATTGGCATGAGCACCATCAATGCGCACAACAACAGCGCAACCCCGATACCGCCGAAGACGGTCTTCTTCTGGTTCTTCTTGTTTTCCAACATGTGTCATTCACCCCATACGGACTGTATGCAGAGCATCCCACGACTTACGCCATTTATATGACTTCGGGTGCATATTGTTTGAATCTCCGTTCAAAACCCGTCGAAACGGCTTGAAAATGAGAGGAATCCTTCTCGCCGTGAGGGAGGCATTTTTTCGGAAAAAACGGTCAAAAATTACAGCCGATTCTTTGGCAGAACGCCCGTCGCCCAGAGGCAATGGTTACGATTGTATACTCGAGAAGCCCTCTTGGGGGCTAAAGGAGCTGCCCCAACGAACTTGAGAGAGGTGAACGGAGACAAGATCACTCCACCGGAGGCATCGGGCAAGGAGGAGATGACTCCATCCCCTCGTCCGAATTGACAGGGCACGGACTCTTAACGGCAACAAACCAACGGAAACATCACCGCACGACATTTGTCCAACGCCTGCCGGCTCAACAACCGAAGGTGAAGGGAAGCTCATGACCCAAGGGTCGGAAAGCGCAAAGGCCAGAGAGGCCGCCGTAGCGGCCCCCCCAGCGTTGTACACCCCGGTGGGGTGGAATGGGTTCGGTCAAGGGCTGGGATCAGTAGTCCCAATCCTTGCCTTCGCCGCCTTCGCCATCGCCTCGAGAGAGGATGAAGGCGCCGACCACGAAGGCCACCACGACCACACCAGCGATCATGCCCCAGGCATACATTGGAATGCCTGCGCTTGCATCGTCGCCGGTATCACCGATGGTACCGTTACCGTCGTTGACGTTGCTGTTGTCAACGGTTCGACTGTCCTGAGCTTCGTTCATGTAGCCAGCAGCGTCCATGTTCATCTTCTCGTCCATACCGACCACCGTGAAGTAGTAGGTTTTGCCGTTGACGATGGCCGTTGGCATCTTGACGTTCGCCGTCGTTTGGTCAGCGGCCACGGAATCAGCGCAGTCGCCGGGCATGTTCGCCGCATCGAAATCGTCGGAGGACCAGCAGATGTGCCACATCGAAACGTCGCTGGTGTCACCGGCAACGTTCCAGGTCAGGTCCCAACTCACGCCATCAGAACCAACGCTGACGGACAGGCCAGAAACCGTGTAGTCGCCCTCGACTTGCTTGTCGGCAACCACGGTTGCCAGACCGGGCGTGGAACACCCTTCGTCGTTGCAAACGGCCACGGTGACGTAGTAGGTCTCGCCGTGCGTGGTTTGCGAACCGCTGTAGGTGAAACTTCGGTCTTCATTGGCCATCTTCTGGGTGAAGCCGTCATCGCAGTCTTCCTCTGCTTCGCAGATGTTGACGTAGATGCCGTCCGAAGACAGCATGGTTCCGCTGATGTCCCAGGCCAGAGCGATGGCCCCGCCCTTGATGGCTTCAGCACTGAATCCGCTCACGGCGGCGTCGGGGATGCTGGCTTGGGCGAGTTCGCCGCCCATAAGGACGAGCTTGCCTGCGGGCACCACGGGGCTGTTGGCCGGCACGGTGTAGGTGAACATCTCGGTGGTGGCGTCGACTTCTTCAGCGACGTCCGAGAAGAGGATCCACTTGCCCGAGCCGTCGATGTACCACAAGGAGGTGGCTTCCAACGAGGTATCGACCATCACGGAGAGCGATTGAGACAGGATGTCGTTCGCTGGGAAGGTGGTGCTTGGAGCGTAATCCACGGCGGCCACCGCGTCGTAGGTTCCAGAGAAGCCTTCGAGTTGTTGGCCAGCGTAAGAAGACACATCCAAGTCCTCGAACGTGGTGATGGTGAAGTTGCTCAAGGCGAAGTACTGCAGCGGGTATTGAATGGAGACACCGGAGGCACTGGTGGCCGTGGCCGTAGCATCGTTCCAAACATCGATGGACATCTCTTGAGAAACTTCGTCGCCGTGAGCGTCGGTCACGACCACGGTCATCACAAGATTGCCAATGTAACTGTTCAAGACCGGCGTGGCGCACGAGGTGCCGCCTTCGGCTTGCGTACCGCCGCAACCGAGGACGGAGCCGCCCTGATAGTTGTAAGCGAAAGTCAAGCCGTCACCGGAGGGGTCGTCGACGTCAAAGGCGTTGACGGAAACTTGGAGGCCCTCGATTTGGTTCACCACGACGTCGCCTTCGGTCACGAGCTCGAAGGCCGTGATCACGGGGAGGTTGTTCAACACGTCAGCAACCATGGTCACGTCGTTGTTGCTCGGCCGTGCATCGCCGTTGGCAGCAGCGTCCCAGGGGATGGGAGCAGTGTCGTTGCCTTTGGTGTCCATCACAAGGACAAAGTCGATGGTGTATTCACCGGGGACGAGTTTGTGGAAAACGCAGGCCTCGCCGACCAAAGCGCCAAGTCCACCGAGAGGCTGGTGGGAATACGGCATCTGCAGGCCGGAGGTGCAGTCGTTGATGGTTCCCGAGGCATCGGGAATGGAGGCGTCTTCGTGGGAGATGGTGTAGTTCACCCACCAGTTGTATCCCTTCATCATGTCGCTTCCACGGTGTTCCACCTCAGCGTAGATGAGGGCGCAGCCCACGTTGAGGTCACCGTCGAGGCCTTGTTGGGTGAAGGTCGCTGGAAGACCGGTGCAGTCCTCGTCGTAGTTGTAACCTTGGTAAACACCCATTCGGGAAATACGGATGTCGTCGTACACTTCTTTGCTGCCCGTGATCTCATCGAAATCCGTCTTTGGACGGTCGTCGTTGGTCATCGACACCTCACAAAAGTGGCGCAGGGTCGTGGAGTTGGTCTCGTTGCCTTCGCCGCCATCGATGTATTCCTCACAATCGGTGTATTGGCCGTACAGGGTGTAGCCAACAATCTCAGCGGTGATTTGGAAGCGAGCATCGCTGTTGCCGTTAGGCACGAATTCGCCGCTGAGCACTTCCGTGTTCTGGTAGGTCAGGATTGAACGGACATCGGAGGTGGTGTTGTTGACGTCTTCTTGATGCTCAAAGGTGCGAACCGTGTCCTCCGTGCCAACCGTCATCGTCATGCGGTCGGTGGGGTTGCCTTGGTCATCGATCAAGAGGTTGATGCCGTCAAGCGTAGCCGTGGAGTAGTCGCCGGACACGATGATCAGGACCTGAACGTCGCGAGGCGAGAAGGTCTCAGAACCGTTCGCAGTCACGCTGAGTTGGAACTCACCGGACTGCAGGTTGGCCATGTTGATGGAGTCAGGGTTGACGTTGTTTGCATCAGCACCGTTGGTCCAAGCCAGGTCAACGGAGATGTCGTACCAGTCTTCGACAACAACGTAAACGAGTTGGTTGTTGTTCGAAGCGTCGGCGTCGGTTGGGCTGCTGACGTCAACTTCAACCACATAGTTACCTTGAGTGGGCGTCCAGGTGATGTCACCGTTGCCGCCTTGGAGTTGAAGGGTCAACTTGCCGCCGCCGAGGAAGGAACCGGCGGTGAGCGGGTCGGTGGTGGAATCGTAGTCGCAGACCGACCCGTCATCGCACATGGCATCGGGGTTGGTCCACGAAAGGTCGTTTCCGCTGGCATCCTTGGCGACGTTGCCAGGGTTGCCGTTGAGGTCGGCGAGGTAAACCGTCACGGTGTAGGACAACTCCGTGATGTCGGCGTCCCCAGCGTTCTTAATAAACGCCGAAAAGGTGGTCGCTTCGCCGACTTGAAGGGTGTTTCGGCACCCGTTGATGTCGTCACACGCAGTTTCTTTTGGCGAGGTAATGGCAACCACGGACGGATCGGCTCCAGATCGGGCCCCCGTCTCTTCGATTGCCACTTGGTTTTCAAGCTCGTAGAAGTTCACGCCAGCGAAGAAGCTCGTCAGCATCAACATCCCGAGAATTACAGGTGTCATATTCTTCATGTCTCTACCCCCGAAAGGTTCGGTATCCCTTCCCACGGCATGCGTTGTATTTATACTATGGGAAGGCTGAATCAAGCGGAATTCTCGGCCAAAACAGGCCAATTTGGGCGGGAAACAGGGGTTATCCGCCCAAGTGTGATGGGCATTGGTGCAGACTCTTTGTGAATTTACCACCGTTGCAACAAGTGTTCAAAATCCGCCTCCCACGCCCAAGCAATCGCATCGGTTGAACCCGGAACTCAAGAGGTACGCAATGCGGCGGACGGCGGCGTTCGAGCCGCTTGCCGAACCGGCAACGCCGTTGCTCCCAACACGACCAACCACCCCAACGCAAAGACCACCAAGGTCGACGCCCACGGGAAGGAGAAGGCCACACCTTCCTGAGCCCACAGCGCATCGTACAGCACCCAGTGGAAGCCGAATCCGATGAGCCATCCGTTGAGCAAACCCAATACGGCGATCCATGAAACCTCGATGGAAAACATCCTCAAGACATGACGTTGCCGGAAGCCAATGGCTCGCAGCATCCCCACCGTGCGCCTTCGTTCGCTGACGTTACGTACGGTCACCACCCCAATGCCGGCCACACCAACGATCAAGCCCAAGGCAAGGTAGCCCTCAAACAAGGATAAAATGGCGAGCACCAGGGATTGAATCACCATGATTTCGTCAGCGACGGTTTGGACGTTGACGTTCTCGGCAGCCAGACTTCGGTCAAGGAGGTCCTCCAATTCAGCGGCGGCCCTTCGCTCCTCGACCGATTTTCCTTGGGGGGCGAGGTCAAGGGTGGCGAACGCTTCGTTCATGGCTTCGGTATCCTCGCCGACGCTGACGTACATGCGCGTCACCTCGCCACCGAATTGTTCAGCCACCACCTCAGCGTCCATCCATACGCCGGGTGAGAACAGGTAGGACGACTGTTTGAGGAAGCCACCGACCCGAACGGTTTTGGTGTTTTGCGGATTAGAGAAATCAACTAGAGAAATTGAATCTCCAATTGAAAATTGCAATGGAACGAGCGTCGAACCATCGGCGCTGGACTCAAGCCCGAACGAAGCATCAAGGAACACCACATCGTTGAATTTTCCAATTGAAATCCAAGCCTCTTCCGAGGTCTCGCCCAAGGATTCGTCCCACAGGTGCAACGGAAGCCCGCCGTGATTCACGAAACCGTCCCCAACGCCTCGCAACAGGTACGGCATGCGTTCGCCGTCGGCGTCCTCCAAGTGAACCGGGGCTCGGTGGACCGCCCCCACCGCATCGATGTTGGCAAGGGCCGGGTCATCCAACCCCCATGTACGGGGGTCCTCGCCCAGCGAGATCGGACGCGAACGGCTCGAGGTGAGCAGCAACTCAAACTCGCCTTCCGCCTCTTCAACGAAATCAGCGGAGTAGTGGTCAAACTGTTCGGTGTAGCCAGCTAACACCACGACGGAAAACATCGTGATGGAAAACATCCCCATGACCACCGCAGTCCGAACGGGATGGGCGAGCGGGTGCGCCAGGGCCACCGAACGGACAGGGCTCCCACCGAAGAGGCGATGCTTCGAGAGGGACTGTACGACCAACGGCGCCCAACTGGTCAGCACCAACACGCCCGAAAGGACTTGAAGCAACCCCAGCACGATGAAGGCCAACTCGTTGGGTTCCATGGCCTTCCGAAGGGGGTCGACGGGTGCAAGCAGGAGCGTCCAAAACAGGAACATGACCCCCACGCCGCCCAGCGTGTTGCGAGCGCTGTGACGGGTCCATGAGGTTGGCACCCCCTTGGAGGACCAAACGGGGAGCTCCCAGGCGAGCAGTGGCACCACCACGAGGATGAGACCCCCGCCCAACCCGACGTAGGCGGCGTAGGAGAGACCGCTTTGCAAACCCACCAGCACGAGAACGGCCGCACAGAGGACGCTGGCACCCAAACCGAGAATTTGAACGACGAAGACGCCCCATGGAACGCCCTGCTGTCGGGGCGGCCGGGCATCTCGAAGCGCACGGACGATGTTCAGTTGAGCGTTGTAGGCAGCGCTGGCCACCAAGAGCACCAGCGAAAGAAGGGTGCCCCAAATCCATCCTGCCAAAAACGAATCAAGCGTCCATGCAAACGAAAAATCTTGAGCGCCAACGCTTTGGAAGATGGAGGAAAAACCAACGGAGATCACCCAAGCCAAAACCAGCCCGAGCACCGAACCCAGCGCACCGGCCACCAAGGCAGCCACCGCACCTTCGTAGACGAACATGGCACGCGCATCGCTTCGACGCAGGCCCAAGGCACGGGCCGTTGCCAGTTCCGTCCTGCGCACATCGGCCAGCAACATGATGATCGTTAACGAGAGCAACACACCCGCAGCGATGGTGAAGGTTCCGAACACAAGGAACATCGCGGACAACACGCCCGAGGAGGCCTCGGCTTGTTCGGCAGCATCCAATTTCACGGCCCGAACGGAAAGGTGGAGGTCCTCCGCCGTCACACGTTCATCAAACCACATCACGAGTTCACGGTGGGGTTCCGAGGACTCATCCGCAAGCGCAGCGCTTGAGAACATCACCATCGAACGGTCGTCTTCACCGGCCAACGCCAACGCCTCAGCATCCTCCAAACTCACCAAACCGAGGACGACCGCATCAAGGTCAGCGAGTTGCTCAAAACCCGGCAACGCCGAGTAGGTGCCCGACGGACGCAACGGAACGGCAGTGTCGTTGCCGTAAGCGTAGGGCAACACGCCTTTGACGAACATGTCAACGGACGTTGCCGTCAAGTTGAGCGGCCCGAGACGCTCGGAGGTGAGAACTTCGCCACGTTCCACCGCGAGACTCACGTTTTCCCCGCCAAACGCCAACATCATCTGCGGAAAACGGCCAAATCCGGGCGCATCCGACAGCACCGGCAAGCGAAGGCCAGTAACGTTGAGGGTCGTGAGGTCGTATCGCACCAAACCGTTCTCGGCGGTGCACCACGCTTCGTTGGCTGGAGCGGCCACCGTAGCAATACCGTTGCACAGGTCGTGAGCGAGTGGAGCCGACTCAACGGCGTTGGAGGAGGGGAATTCGCCTTCGTCGACACTGGAGAAGTCAAGGGTGTCAAGCGGGGCGGTAAACACCTGTACGCCCAGCAACCCCTCGACGGCAAGATACACCGCCCCTTCTTGCGCTTGCAGCTCGTAGGACAACACGGTGCTGGGCAGGTCAACCGCGAGGGCCGTGCGGGCATGTTCCGAAAAATCATCAGCATAGGTGTGGAGGTACAAGCC
>JADHNB010000071.1 GCA_016779705.1 Candidatus Poseidonia sp.
CGAAGATCGGTGTGGAGCAAGCGGACAAGCCGGTTGAGCGTGAGATGTTGGTTGGGCGAAGGAGAGGACCCGCACTCCTGAAGGCGTTCGAGCGTTTGTTGGCGATGGAGTTCGGTTGGGTGGAGGACAAGCACGTTGGGTGCAGACGACGAGGACAACGCGTCGAACAACCACGCCGGCATGCCGCGACCAGCGGGCGTGTATTCGGAAGTCACATGATCTTCGCCCAATGACATGAAGAGTGCCTCCCAGGTGCTCGTACCCATCCGACACTTCTTGAACATAGCCCGATTAGGGTGCAGAATTTTAGCGTTATGTTTATTAAGGTCGAGGAGTCACTACAAGATAGGCTCATGATAGGGACCTCTCGAACATGATTGTGGAAATGGACGCCATGTCATTTTTGACAGATAATGTCCCTCTCGAACTGCCGACAAGATGGAAGGTGAAGCAAAATGAAACACGAATGCGACGATTGTAGCGGAAAATTGCAGATTGATTATGCCCGAGGCGAAGGCGTTTGTTCGCTTTGTTCTCTGGTGCATCCGTTGATGTTCAACGATGTTGACTCCAACGCCTCCGCCGTTCACGGTGAAGCCGCTCAGAGTGGAGCCGTCGACGATAACGGCAAGGCCGGGACCAAATTGAATCCCTGGGACATCAACCGCGATTGGTCTGGCAAGGCCCTGAGCAAGAAAGAACGTGACGCCGCTCGCCGACGAGCTTGGGCCGACCGTAACGCCCAACGTGATACCGACCCCATGGCTCGGCAGTTGATGAACACCATCAACAACATGTTCGGTGAAGACCTGGCCAAGGCCTCACGCATGCTGGCAAATGCCGCTGCACGAAAGTTGACTCCTGCCCAAGAAGCCACTCGAAAAACCCTGCGTCCAAGCGAACAAAAGCGGTTGGGCTGCCCAAAGACCCGAATCTGCCGAAAGCCCAAAGGGACCAAAGGGGGCAGTGAAAAGGAGAACCTCCAAATCATGGCCCTCGCCATCGCCAGCATCGCTCAGCAGTTGTTCAACACCGCCGCCATCAACGAACTCGCCTTGATGGAGGAATACGGTATCAGCAAGGCCCAATTCACCAACGCCAAGCGGACCATCATGGACCACTGGAAGGCTCGCATCAGTCAAGGCTGGGCACCTGCACCTTACAACCTCAAGCTGGCCGCCGCCCGGGCCGATCAGTTGGACATCGCCGTCGAAAACTTGGTCAACGCCCTGGAAAAGCGCTTTGCCACCGGTCAGATGGACGTCATCATGGACGCCTTCTGGGAGGGCTTGACCGCTCTTGACGAACCCTCCGTGGACGGACCCCTGGCCAACGTCCCCATCGACATGGTGGCCGCCTGTGTGGTCTACACCGTGCTTGAGCGCTACGGTCTCCACAACGGCAACCTCAGTTGCGTTGCCGCTGCCGTCGGCCTGTCCGGCGCAGGCGTGAAGAGCCGTCTGAAAGAGATGCGCCGGTTGCACGAAGCTGGTGAATTGCCCGGCGGAGATGAACTGTTCAAGAACGCTGAGGACGATTCCCGTGAAGACGGCGAATCCTCCAGCGACGGCGTCGAAGAGTGACGTGAACGGGTTCATATCCATCTGCGTCAACGGTGCTCCATGCGCCGACTGACGGTGATGGTCGCCCTTGCCCTCTTGCTCGCCTTCACGCCAGGCTCAGGTACCGCTCTGCCTGCGGCTCCTGTGGACAACGGCATCGTCTTTGGTGGCCAATGGTCTCCAGCCGGGAACACCACCGCAAGCATCACGCAAAATTTCAGCGAATTGCCCGCCGTGGTTGAGGTGTTTACCGCCACGTGGTGCGAGAACTGCGTGGACGTGGAACACGCCCTCGACGATGTGCAGGCTGAAGGGTGGTTGCAACAGTATCACATGCACCGCTCCATCGGTGAAACGCAAGACCCGTTCGGAACCGATGTGTTGGACCAACGCTGGCGCGACAAGTACGGCCCCAGTTCACCACCGGCCGTCGTGTTCAACGGTTCGATGAAAAAGATCGGTTCCAAGGCCGATGACGGAACGCTCCAAAACGAGTTCACCAACTTGGCGAAATCGGATTTGGGGCTGGGTGCAGGCTCGACGACCTTTGCCTGGACGCCCATCGACAACCGTTCGGGAACGGTCGCCTGGGCCCTTGACATCGGTGCTGAACATGTGGAGAACGCCACGCTGAACGTGACCGTGTTCATCGTGGAATCGCACGCTGATTTCGAAGAAGGGAGCAACGGACTGGGCACCTATCCTCACATCGTCCGGAGCATCGTCACCTTGGGCGACCAATCCCAAGGCTCCGCCACGGTGCAACTCCCAATTCCGTTTGATGGCAACGACCTTGAAATTCACCTGGTGTACGAAATCATGCCCGAGGCCGGGGAAGAAACGGAGGACGAACCCCTCACGGTGGTGCCCGACGAAGAGGACATGCCTGCTCTCTCCTTCGCCTTGACCTTCGTGGCCTCCGCGTTGGCCCTGCTCTTCATTCGTCCAAAACGAACCGATTGTTGAGCCAGTAGGGGATGGCGACGGAACCACCATCATTCTCGCCACGACGGCGAGGATTGTCGGTGAGGTCAACCTCCAGTTCCCACCGAAGTTGAGGGGTTTCGTCCGGGGCGGCCCCGACATCGCAATAGTTCCACCAACGGGGAGGAGCGCCCCGAACGCCTTGCCGATCCTGGGCTTCCCTCAACACGTCCGTCAACTGCAAGCGCGCATCGGGGCGAGGGTGGTCTTTGCGAACCAAGGTGCGATAACGCCCTTCATCGGCAAACCGAGCATAGCCCAGCGCCCTCGCCATTCGACTCACGACGTTTCGCTCCAAGCGATTGCGCATGGTCACGCGCAAATTCGCATGACCAAAGGAAAGGGCATCACCGTCCATGTTGGGCAGCAACACCTCGGTGTTGATGGGGGCCAAACTCATCACCTCCCAAACACGTGCAAACACCTCACACCAGCGTCGCTCACCGTCTCGCACATCGCCTTCAGCGTGAACATCATCGGCACGCCGATGCGGCATGAGGTGGTGGTATCGGTTCATCATGTGCCGCATGTTGGGGCCGAAAAGCAGTCCCGTGTCTTCGTTGTTTGACGGCAGGTGGGGGCGGACCGTGTCCCTCCAGGCATCAACGAAGGTCTGGAAAGGAAATTCATTCGAGGCTTCCATGCCGGTTTGGAAACGTTCCTGCCATTCCTCGTCCGTCCGCTGCCCCAACCGGCGGCGACGGCGCCCGGCCATGCCTGCCCAGAAACGAGCGTTGCCTTCGTACGCTTCGTCATGGCGCTGGACGGTGGGGAGAAACCACCCCTCACGTTGGTATCGATTGGTGCGAAGCATCTCCAACGCATCTTGGTCCAAAGCGTCCAACCAAGCCGTAGGGACGTTTTCGATCGGGAAACCAAACGGAGGGGAGCCCGCCACCACCTCGGCCAAACTCTCGATCGATTCAGTAGCGGCTTTGATGTCGTTGGCCATGGAAAGCAAGACCGACCCCATGGTGTCGCCCAACGGTACTCGTTGGCTGTAATTGCCGCTGTGAATGCAAATGGAAGAACGGGAATGACGGTTGAGTCCGAAGAGATGGTGAATCTGGTACGGGGCTCCGTGTTGCCCTGACCCCACCCTGACCTCGTAAGCATGACCCAACTGACCGAGGACCAAAGCGGTTCCGTGTTGAACAAACACGCGACTTGACAAGCCGTTCATGATTTGATGACAAAATTCCAGCGATCGAATCAGCGAAGGGGCGGCCGGCACCTCTTCCGTGTAGGCCACCGACCAGTTGTGCTGCAAACCGAGCAACAACCGGCCAGCCGGGGAATTCAGAGGCGAGTGTGACAACGAGATGAGGGCCGCCCAAGCGTCGGCCCGGGCCGGGACTTTGATCAGTCGCGTGGAGGCTCGTTGGGTCCGTACCCGAAACATCACGGAACGGCCCACCGTTCGGACCGCCCAGTTGAGCGTGCGGGGGTAACGAACGGTGTCCTCCAGCTGTTGCCAAGCCCGCATCCACGGCATGTCGTACCGTTCGAACAATCCAGGAGGATGATTCGCCAAAGCGTTGCTGAACATCGCTTGGAGATTGTCACCCTGCCGTTCAAACAACCGTTGCTTGATGTCGTGGGCCCATGCCATCATCGGAATCACCTCCCGAGACAACGGCTGACGGGGACGGTCCACCTGAAGCCGATTGATGAGCCAAACCAGCATGCTGGCCAGCGGGCGATAATGCGAACGAAGGCGAAACACGCGGCCTTGGCGACGCTGGAAGGGGTGAGGAACGGGAGCAAACACGTCGTGGTCCAGCGGCGAACACGAAGCCAATCCCAGCACCAAAGCGGGCAGGTCCCACCCGCGACGCCCCTCGACGTCGGCAAGCAGGGGAAAAACCGCTTCAAGGCTCAGCGATGGGAGCTTCACGTCATCAAGAAACCATGACTCGCCCAAATATCGAAGGGTTGAACCGTCGTGAAAACGAACACCGGACTGCAACCATTGCTCTTCGGCACCGGTCAACCGTCGACCACCGGCGATGCCCTTCGCCATCGCAAGAAAGGCGTCGTTGGAACA
This sequence comes from Candidatus Poseidonia sp., assembly GCA_016779705.1. GTDB lineage: Archaea > Thermoplasmatota > Poseidoniia > Poseidoniales > Poseidoniaceae > Poseidonia. The sequence continues at coordinate 4,594 of JADHNB010000071.1, forward strand.
CGGCAAAGCCTTGATCGGGTCAACGCCCTGGGCCAAGGCTGCCCAAGTGAGGTGTTCGCTGCCTTCGAGAGAACGGAGAAGGTGTTGCCAACGTTGGCGGGATTGGAGATGCGGGCCACCAAAACATTCGATCGCGCGTTCGTGGTCTTCCGTGGTGAGGAACACGTTCCATCCCTCGCGGGGCTGATGGTGGAGCATCGATGAGCACCAGGCGCAGACCGATTCTTCCTCCTCAGAGAGGTGATTGTACTTGCACGCCAAGTCGCGAACTGACAGCGTCATGAAGAACAAGGTCGTCGACCCTTTTTCAAGCATCCACGGGCCATTGGGTGCGGCAAACGTCGATCAAACGGTTCACATCTTCGTCCGTGATGTGAAGATGGCACACAATTCGGAAGCGGTGGGCCCCCGTATCGAGCACGTCAATGCCGTGAGCCGCCAGGGTGGACAAGACCTCGTTCGCTGGAGCACGGCAATCGACGTAGACCATGTTGGATTGAACCGTCGACAAGTCCACCGAGAACTGCTCAAGGCGGTTCAAGGCCTCAGCCACCTGCTGGGCTCGACGATGGTCTTCACCCAAGCGTTCGACGTGATGGTCCAACGCATGCAGGCAGGCGGCGGCGAGCAGGCCCGCTTGACGCCAACCACCGCCAAACATTTTCCGCCATCGGTGAGCCTGCTGAATGAAGGATTTCGAACCGACCAAGACCGAGCCAACCGGTGCGCCCAACCCTTTGGAGAAACAAATGGACACCGAATCGTAGCCTTCGCAGAGGCGGGCGACATCAACGCCGCTGGCGACGGAGGCGTTGAAAATTCGAGCACCGTCCATGTGGGTAGCACAGCCAAGTTCCCTGGCGACCGCTGCAATGGCGTCAAGGGCCTGCACCGAGTACCACGTCCCTCCGCCAAGGTTCGCGGTGTTTTCAACACAAACCAACTGACCGTTGGGGTAGTGGCCTCCAGAGCCCTCCGCTTTGCGGATGGCCGCACGAACCTGGTCGGGCGTCATCAAACCGTGTTCACCGTTGACCAGAGCCACCGAGGCTCCGCACAGGGCCGCATAACCTCCGCCTTCGTAACGGTAGATGTGGGCGGTTCGGTCACACACGATTTCATCCCCTGGCGAGGTGTGCGTTCGGAGCGCAATGGCATTGGCCATGGTGCCCGAGGCAACGAAGAGCGCTGCTTCCTTTCCGAACAAGGCCGCTACTCGGTCCTGCAAGGCCAACACCGTCGGATCGTCACCCAACACGTCATCGCCGACACTCGCGTTGGCCATCGCTTCCCGCATGGCTGCAGTGGGTTGGGTGACCGTATCCGAACGGAAGTCCACTCGACTTGAGGGGTGCTCGCGCATGGCACAGGCTCGCCATTCACCTTCATGAAAGCCGTGCTAGAGCAGTTTCAAGTCACCCGTGATGCGGTCCAAGACCTCGTCCTCATACGGCCCAAGCGCCAAAACGGTACGCGAGCCGCGGGGAATTTGGGTGTGGCCTGCATCGTGAACCACGTGAGTGGGAACACCTGCTTGGTCGGCGGCCTGTTTGATCGATTCAAATTCACCGTCGTGAAGCACCTTGAGGCAGATTTTTTTCTGACCGCTCGCCAACCAGCGTTCGACGTGATGGGGGTGGGAAACCCCCGTTTTCAAGAACGCTTCAACCGAGGCGTGGCCGACTTGGGCGGCCGTCTTGCCTTTGCCCATCTTCAGACCTTGATTTACCACGCAAACCAATTTCACCTTCCCCCTGACCGGAGTGTTGGAGGGTCGGGGTGCGGTCAATCGATGAAGAAACGAACGTAAGCCCATGGCTTTGACCTCACAGCGTGTTGAGATGCGACAACAAGGCATCCATCGTTCGGCGCGGGCCGAGGAGCCCCAGCACGGTTACGGTGCCTGGCGGTACTTCGGTGTGGCCGGCGTCGGTCACCAAGTGGGAAAAACAGCCCTTGGGTACCGAGTTGAACACCTCCTCCAAGGAGGCCACATCGTCAACGGCCAGAACGATTTTTCGCGAGCCCCCTGCACGCCAGCGTTCAAGCACTCGAGACCGACGAGCCCGTTGAACAACATCGACGGCCGCATGAGCGCATTGAGCGGCAATTTTCCCCGTGCTCATGGCAAGGTCTTGACGAACGATCAGCGCCATGGTCGGTGCATCATCCATGGACGACATGCACATCACCGACGGGTTGAACGCAGCCTTCCATCGTTCGCACATCACGGAGGAAGCGATGCAGGGCGGGGCCAAACCAGAGGGCAAAGGCCACGTTACCAAAGGCATGAACGAGGTCAAACGGCAGACCAAGGTACACCAAATGAACAAAACCACCAACGGTCATGCCCGGTTCAGCCAACGACAGCGTGGTGATGAAACCGAACAAAAAGGCGCTGGCAAAGGACGCGGTCACGAGGGGGCCCATGGCGAAGCCTCGTTCGTTTTCAACCACGATTCGAGAACCAAGCCAAGCCACGCCGGCCCAACCAAGGGCTTGGAAGAGGGTCCACCAACCGTCTCCGATGAGCAGGTTGGACAACAACGCCACGAGCACAGCGAACGCCGCCCCTCGGCGAGCACCCAAATGCGACCCGATGAGAAGGGCGGCCACGGTCACGGGTTGCACGTTGGGCAAGGGTTGGAGCAAGACACGAAGCGCAGCCACCACCACGACCAAGGTGGCCAAACCGGCCACCACGGAGCGGTGCGGGCGGCGTCCAGCAAAGAGCAGAGCGAAGGTCACCGTGACGAGGAGCACGTTCATCGCTGCATGAGCCAACGGAGTTAACTCGGGCCCGTGCACACCGACCGCCTGAAACATAAGCGGGCCGAGGTGGAGCGCCTCCTTGAGCCTTACCACCGTTAAGCCAGACGCCAGACCAAAACACCGGCCGAAGGAAGCGTTGCGAGATCCACGGCCACGTCACCACGTTGTCCGTCGACGAAGTATTCCCATCCCGACCCCGTGGTCCCGTTGATCGAGACAAGGTAGGTGCCCAACGCTGTGGTTTCAAGCGACAACGGCATGTCCTCTTGGTTCGCAGCGGCCGTCGTCGCTTCAAGAACCGTGGAGTGGCCAACCAAGCCTCCTACCACCACGCTGGTGTCATCGAACGTGAAGACCACCACCTGCGTGCCCAACCAGGTATCGGGCCACGAAGGGTCCCACGAATCCGTGTCGCCTCGGTCAATGGTCGTTGGCCACAGGTTGGTCCACGATGAGCTCAACGCGGGAAGCACCGAGAGCGACAAGGCGACCAAGACCAGCGAAAACCACCGCCAGGCCAAAACCATCCGGTCCCGTGAAGCTAAAACGGCCACACCGGTGAACGCCAGCACCGTCAGGAGAGTGGGGAGCAAAGACGTGGCGGCGGTCGTCTCTGCGGTTACCACGGCGAGGTCAATCGCCATCAAAAGACCGTGATCGTTCCCAAGGTACATGCGGTTTGGACCGTACCCCGGAGCGGCCGTCCCGTAGCCGTCGTGAGTGGTGTTGACCGGGGCTTGCAATCCAAGACCGCCCAGAGCATCAAGACTGAGCGTCATCCATCCCCCCGAAGGGGTGTTGACCGGGGCATGCAAGACGTTTGAGGAAGCCCATGCCATTTCGCCGTTGACATGGCCGCTCACCTGCGAAACCACTTCGCACTGCTCAAAACAGGCCACGGAGGTCAAACCCGAACTGTCGCCAAACACGCCGCCGTTGGACCAACCGAGCGGTACGGCGGGTGAAGGTCCGAGGACGGCAAGTTCGACCAAACTTCCGTTGCTTGGGTGGAAACTGAACAAACGACTGGCGGAAGAGGTTTGGGCGTGAAGCAACAAGGTGTCACCAACGAGCACAGGAGGATGGCGAAGTGAACCGGGTAAGGAAACCGGTGAGGTGGCTTCTCCGTT
>JADHNB010000072.1 GCA_016779705.1 Candidatus Poseidonia sp.
GCCCTCACCACGCTCCAACTTGCCAACGAGGTGCATCAACCGCTCTCGGATGAGGAGACGCAGAACGCGTTGCAGGCGGTTCGACTCGAGCAAGGCGTGAGCAAGCAAATGGTCCTGCTCAACGCCTCGAGAGCGGTGGCGACCAAGGTTCTCGAAGGTTGCACCTTCGTCACCAACCGAGAAGGGCGAGTCAAGAACATCAACGATGCCGAGGGGAGCCACCTCTACAGTCCAAGACTGCGGGACGGTGGCCTGTCGTTGGCCAACGCCGGGGCGCTCGCCTTGCTGGGCGCTCGGTCGTCCCCGTTACCCACCACCTGCATGCAAACCGATTGGCGGGGCAGTGCCGGCGACGGACCGGCGGTCGTGGTGGTGGATGACGATGCGGTGCCCTTCGTTCGAAAGGGGCGAAACGTGTTCCATGGATTCGTTCGCGCCTGCGACCCTTGGTTGAACCCCGGTGAAGCCTGCCTCATCACGGACCTGAACGGGACCTTGCTGGGTCACGGCGTGGCCCAATGCACCTCGGGAGAACTTGGGTGCTTCACGAAGGGCATTGCCGTGAAGACCCGAGGCGGTTTTGATTCTTGAATCACCGACGACAAAAGGCTTCATGGGTCGCCGCTCACCACCGTTCACCGTGGGACCAATGCAGGATGAACCCATCATCCAAACAAAAGGACTGACCAAGTCCTATGGTCCGCACGTGGCCCTGGACGATCTCAACATCAGCATTCCCCGCGGCGCCACCGGACTGCTTGGCCAGAACGGTGCGGGAAAATCCACCTTTCTCAAGACCGTCTTGGGGTTGATTCAAGCCACCTCAGGCGAGGGCACGGTGCTGGGTTTCGACATCCGAAATCAAGGGGTGAAGATTCGTCAGCGAATCGGATACATGCCGGAGTACGATGCCTTGAATCCTGACATGGACGCCATCCATCAGGTCCGGTATTCGGGTGAATTGCTTGGCATGAACCCCGTCGTGGCGATGAACCGAGCCCACGAAGCTCTCCAGTTTGTGGGCATGGGCGAACAACGCTACCGAGAAATCAGCAGTTTTTCCACCGGCATGAAGCAAGCGACCAAATTGGCCTGTGCCATCATCCACGACCCCGATTTGCTCATCGCTGACGAGCCTTCCAACGGTTTGGACATGAAAGCGAGGGAATTCATGATTTCCACGCTCAACACCATGGTCCACGAAGGTCAACGGTCCGTGTTGATGGCCAGCCACCTGATGGACGACGTGGAACGGGTGTGCGAGAACATCATCTTGCTTCACAAAGGGAAACTCGCCGCCCAAGGCAAAATTCAGGATTTGAAAGCGATTGACCGAGAGATCGAGATTCATGTCTGGGGCGGGGCTACGCCCCTTGAACAGCGCCTCACGGACCAGGGTTTCCGGGTTCGCCGTGAGGGGCGAGTGATGCGCATCGCCCACACCGAAGAGGACACGACCATGCACATCCTTCGAGCGGCGGCGGATGTCGGTGCTCAGATTCGGCGCATGCACGAATACGAAGCGTCCCTCGAAGACCTCTTCTTGGCCATCATGGACAACCTTGGCTACGCCGTGAAATCCAGCGACGACCTGTTGCGAAGCCCCCTTGAAGCACGCCGGGTCGACGCTCCCGAATCCTTGGGAGGTGGCGGCGCATGACAGAAGGCGAATTCGAGCCGGAAGCGCCCGTGACCGGCCAAGGGCGCATGGACGTGGCTTGGGGGGCGAACACGGGTGACGAAAACGATGTCGAACTCGCCCAGGCCCAAACCGCTCAAGGCGGCCAAATTTTCGAGCAGCATTACACCCCGTGGACCGGGACGCTCAACCCGCGCTGGATGCGAAACTGGGCCATCTTGCGCCACCACTTGCTCGGCATCTTCAAGAAAGGGCATCGGCCCTGGACCATGCCCACTCGGATCTTCATCCTCATCGCCTTCCTCGCGTCCCTTTCCGATGCTGGCATGACCCTTCTCTCAGGGGTGGTTGGCAGTTCGGAATTCCACAGCCTCTTCGGGGTCAGTCGGGACAACCTGTACGGGCACAACCTCGGTTTTTTCCCGCGTAACGTGCTCTACTACCCCATCATTGCCGCCCTGCTGGTGGGCAGCGTCATCTCTGAAGACCGAGAACACGGAACATCAGCCCTGTATTTCTCACGACCCATCTCCCGATTCGATTACGTCGGCATGAAGTACCTCTCCGTGGCGTTGATTCAAGCCATGGTCATCTTGGGCAGTTACGTACTCTACTTCCTGGCAGAAGTCGTGGCGTTCGGACGGGGATGGGCTTGGATGGTCGATGTGTTTCCCATGTTCTTGGCCGGTTTTGTGGCCGGGCTCTTGCTCATCATCACCTACACGAGCCTCGGCTTGAGCCTTTCAAGCGTCTCAACGGGGCGATTTTTTCCTGGCATCGGGTTGTTGGCCATCGTGTTCGGAACCAAAACGCTGGCGAGCATCGTCAAGAATTTGTTCGAGCGTGAAATTCTCTACCTCATCTCCCCCTACGATTGCGTGGCCCATGTCGGGCAGGCCTTGATCGGGACGCAAACCACCTACGACCAATACTCGTGGACGTACTCGTTGCTGTCGCTGGTGGCGATGAACGCCCTGGCCCTGTACGTGTTGGCGTCACGGGTCGCTTCCATGGAGGTGACCCGAGAGTGATGCCCGACCTCACCCAGCAGGGGCCGGCGGCCGAGGTGGCCCTACCAACCTCGACGCCCACCGTCCCCGTGGTGTACTTTCAAGGGGTGTCAAAATCCTACGGTCGCATTCATGCGTTGAGCAACATCACGTTGGGTCTCTCGGGGGGCGTCACGGGCATCTTGGGCATGAACGGGGCAGGCAAATCCACGCTGTTCAAACTCTTGATGGGGAAACTGCGCCCTTCGGCAGGGGAAGTCAAACTGTTCGGCTTGAATCCATGGAAGAACCCCGCGCCCTACGCCAAAGTGGGGTTCGTTCCCGAGCATGAAAAGATGCACGATTGGATGACGGCCTTGGACTTCGTGGCAACCTTTGCCAGGCTTCACGGCATGACACGCCAAGAAGCGGAAACCGAGGCCATGCGAGTGTTGAACTTCGTCGGGTTGGCCGATGTGGCCAACAAACCGATTGGACGATTTTCAAAAGGCATGCGTCAACGGACGAAAATTGCCCACGCGCTGGTCAACGACCCCGAACTCATCATCCTCGACGAACCCTTGCAAGGATGCGACCCCCTCGCCCGGACCACCATCATGAACGTGATTCGGGAACTCGGGAAAATGGGTCGAACCGTGTTGGTGAGCAGCCACATTTTGAACGAAATTGAACGGATCACCGAGCAAATCGTGATTTTGCACCACGGGAAACTCGTGGCCCTGGGCAACCTGCACGCCATCCGGGAACGCCTCGACCAAATCCCGCACACGATTCGGATCGTGGGTGAAGACGCCCGCGCGATGGCCAAGGACATTCTGGACCACCCTGCCGTCTTTGGTTTACGATTTCCGAACGACCACGAATTGCTGATTCAAACCTTCCATTTTGGTCAATTGCACGCTGAATTGCCGGGACTGATCGTGAACAACAACCACAAGGTGAGCGTGATTGACAACCCCGATGACGATTTGGAATCCTTGCTGAATTACCTTGCAGGAGGGAGTGCATGAAGGCGCACAACGACCTCCCCAGCCTGTGGAGCGGCATTGACCGTAAAGCGATGGCCGTGGCGGAGTTCACGTTGCGGCAGCAACGCAAGCGATTAGCGACGTGGGTGGTGTTGCTGGTGGGCGTGGCGGCGATGGGGGTCCTCACGATGTTCTACATCGACGCCATGACCCGAGAATACGAGGCCGTGGACAACGACGGAGACAGCTCTGATTGGGACCAGGACGGCTACCCCAACGGCCAAGAACGCCTCTACGGAACGGACACCTTGGACCCGACTTCGCACCCTGGCCTCATCGACCCTTCAATTCTCCCCGATGACCCGAGCGTTTGGATCAACGAAGACGACTTCGATTGGGACGCCCTCGCTGAAGGCAGCGTGGGCTTCGATGACAACGGCGACTGCAACATCGAAAACCGCACCGACTCCCAAAAAGACGCCAATGGCAACGGCATTCCGTGTGATATCGTCCTTCGCCAAAACGTCTACTCGGGCACGTTCTACGTGTCGTCCGACGGAAACGTTGACGAAGACCCCGACGACGAGGCCTACGCCCTTGAAGCCATCCATCGCAGTTTTGTTTTGGCCATTGGAAAACTCGGCGTGGTGTTCTTGATTGGCATCTTTGTTCCTTTGTTCATGGCCACCGGCCTCATCCGCCAAGAAATGACCTCCGGCACGATGCACTTCATGCTCGCCAAACCCATTGCCAGAGGGGAAGTGTTCCTTTACCGCATGCTGGGCTTCCTCGCCATTGCTTGGTCCTACCTTACCGTGGTGATTTTCGCCCTCGCCCTTATGACAGGGCTGGCAGGCCCCGGTGATGGCTTCTTCCGATTTGGTGACCTTGGCGTGTGGCTCTCGGTCTGGTGGGCCTCCTTGCTTGCCGTCATGGTGTACGGGATGCTCTTTTGCATGTTGGGCGTGCTTTGGAAACACGGCATGGTGTTGGCGTTGCCGTTTGCTGCCTGGGAGCTGGGCATGATTCTCACCACCTTGGGTGCACCCGACGCGGCCATCCTTCGATTTTCGGTCATCGGTTGGGCGATGAACATCGTCGACGCTGGCGCTACGTTGGCATGGCCGGACACGGCCCTCTTGATTCAGATGGGGAACTGGGGCGGTGGATTCGGACCGTTGGAGGGAGCGGAAGCCCTCAGCATCTTTGCCTCAACCCCCGGATTGGACCTCGGGGCGTTGGCCACCATCGTGGTGTCGAGCGTGGTCTTGGTGCTTCAGGCGTTTGCCTGCTGGGTCTTGGGAAGCACGCTGTTCAAATCCAAGGAAATCGAGTGAGGGAACACCATGGAAGCGGTTGAACCCACCTCGTTTGAAGGCGATTTTTCCACCATGTGGGGGCTTGGTTGGCGCCCGCCGCTATGGCACCTCACCTGGGACTGGTGGTGGTGGTTGGTGATGCTCGATGACGAAGAAGGGCGACCTGCCGGCCAACAATTGATGGTGTTGTGGTCCACCAAAGACAACGACCGTGTGGAGGTCAACGGTTTCCCGTGGCTTCCCAAAGGACGTCCATCCTCGGATGAACACGGCGCCTTGGTGCTGGACGGCATGGTGTGCGCTTGGTGGTTTGACGGTGAACGCATGCACGAGCCGTACATCAAGCGAACCTGCAACATGATCGCCATGACCGACACCCACCCAAAATGGCCCGGACAAGGCGGCAAGGGCGAAGGCGGCGGGGCCGTGGTGCCGCTGTTGCCCGATGACCTCTCGATGGGTCTGCGAAGCGACAAATCCTCGTTTTGGCTCAACCTTCGTGGAGACAAGGAAGCCGTCGCTGGAGGAGCACCGGCCGCCATGGCGTTGACGTTAACGCCTTGGAACCCCGCCATGTCGGTTGCTCGGCCGTCAACGGCCACGTACGCTGCGGGAATGGGGTACGACATCCTCCGGGTGCACGGCACCCGGGTGCACGGCACCGTGGATGACCGTGAAGTTCAGGGGACAGCCTACTTCCAGAAAGTCTGTGTTCAAGCCCCGTCACCCCCGTGGTACTGGGGCGTGCTGCATTTCGAAGACGGCTCCTACATGGATTGGTTCTTGCCCCATCTCGCCCCGACCCTCTCCGCCCGAGACGCTCGCCCTTGGAAAAAACGTGACATCAATCACATCTCCCTCTCCCAGGGAGGCTTGTTCCACGACGCCAAGCATCAGCGCACCGAGCGGTTCGCTCGGGTCGAAGTGGTCAAAGTGGCCTCAAAGCACACCGAAGGGGTGCACGGGCACAGCCCCGACGCTTCGCTGCCGACGTTCACCGTTCACATGTACAACGGACGAACGAGCATCAAACTGGAAGTCCAAGCGGTGGAACGGGCGCATTGGCACTTCGACCAACCCACCCGAGGTGGCCTGTGGTCCCACTTGACGTACAACGAATATCCGTTGGAACTGAAGCGGCTTGAAATCAAAGATGAGTTTGGCCTCCGGACTCGGAAGGATTACGGCTGGGCACGAGGAAACGCCGAACACGCATGGGGCATGCTTCATTGAGAAACTGACCGGCTTTGGGGGAAGTTATTTCATAGAGCCTGTGCCAAGAAGAGATGAGGCCTTCCCATGTCCGAAGACGAACCTGCCGAGGAGCCGACCGAAAACGTCGCGTCACCTGCACCCGATTCCAACGCCGATGCCGATGCAAAAAAGGCATCTGCACAGAAAAAATACCGCTTGATTGCAGGTGAAGAAGTCTTGGAGAACGGTGAAGCCAGGCCAAGCACGCTGGCGTTCTTGGGCATGTACATCCTCGGAGCCTTGGTGTTTGGCGTCCACCTTCTGTTCAACAACGGCTTGAATCCAGCGGACGACGCTTCCCTCATGCTGAAGTTGACGGCAAAACTCATCGAACTCACGGACAGCGAAACGGTGCCCATTGGCTTTGTCATGGTCATGCTCTTCGTGACGTGGGCCAACCGCATGCTCAACATCTCAACCTCGGGTCGTTGGGTTACCTTGGCGTTGTTGGCGACCACGTTCCTGCCCGTGCTCATCACGATTGACGACCTCATCAGCATGATTGCAGGTGTTTTCGGAGCCGAGGACGGGGCCTACGATGTCATTCCGTTTGGTTACAATTACCTCTGGGCGGGCTTGGCCTTCCTGCTGGCCTTCTGGGGCTTGACCTACAAGTATCAACGCAGCTTTTCCTATGCGGTGACCACCAACGCCGTCATTTTCCAACACGAGTTCCTTCTTTCCAGGGCCCATCGCCGAATCCTCTTTGACCGCATTTCCGAGGTCATGGTTGAACGCACCCCGGTGGGCACCATGCTCGGGTTTGCCACCGTCACCATCATGACGGACTCCGGCATTGGTTTGGTCGAAGAATCCGTTGGTGTGAGCGCTGGCAGCGCTCCCGCAGCCGCCTCCAAAGGCACCGGGGATGAGAGCGCCACCGAGATGGTGCGCAAGGGGGTGTGGCGCTCGTTATTTGCCCTTCTGTCGTACCAGCGCACCACCCGGCGGGTTGACCCCGATCCAAAGCACTGTTTCTACAAGATTCGAAAGTGGGAGAACATCAAAATGATGCTCAACGAGATGCACCGAAAGCATTCCCAATCCAACATGCTGGAAGACATCAAGAGCGCCTTGACCAACAAGGCCGACGAAGCTTGAGTCGTTGGAAGGCGAGCGAGGCTTGAAAAGCCCGAGTTGCTACGGCGGATTGGAGATGAGCACCATGGTTGAAGACCTCTTAGAGAAACCGATTGAACTGTTCCGAAACGGCGACATTGATGGCGCCTTGGCCAACCTCGAAGAAACCTTGGCCAGCAACGCTGATGTTCCCGAACTTCACCACATGTGGGCGGAATTTGCCAACATGAAGAACATGGAAGCCCAGGAGGACGTCATCCCTGGCCGCAAGATCATGAACGCTTACAAGATGGCCATGGAACTCGATGAGGAAAACATGGAGTACATCGCCGATTTTGCATCGTTCGCCCTCGAGTGCCGCCGCATCCCCGTGGCCGTGAAGGAATTCCAACGATACGCTCGACGGCTTGAACTCGAAGACATCCCGGTGGACGAGGTGCTGTTCACGGCCAGCCGCAACATCGTTGATGCGGTCGAAGTGATGGACCCCAGCCGCAAAGAGGCCATGGTCCAACCTTGGTTGAAGCAAGCCCTCGAGTGGGCCGTTGGTGCGTTGGGTTACTCCACCGAGGAGGCCATCGCCACCTTGAGCTCCGACGATTGAGGAGAGGTTTGGGTGGCCGAGGCCAAAGTCAGGCTTTTCTTTCGCATCGGCTACTTGGGTGACGCCTTTCACGGCAGCCAAATCCAACCGGATGTCAAAACCGTTCAGGGTGAATTGATTCGGGTTTTTCGTGCCTTAAAATGGCTCAGCGGACCCGAAGAGGAGCAATTGTTGGTGTTGTCCAGTCGGACGGACGCCGGGGTTCATGTCCGCATCAACGGCGGCATCGTGGACCTTGATGCATCCCTGTGGGCAGCCTTGACCCCTCGCAAGATGATTCGAGCCGTTGACGACCGATTGGACGAGAACGTGGTGTTGCTGACCGTTGAAGAGGTGGAAACCGATTTTAATCCCCGAATGGCCCTCCACCGAGTCTACCGTTACCGATTGGAGGGCATGGATTTTTGGAAGGAACCCGACCATGAAGCCTTTGATTCGTGGCTCCAACTGTTTGTGGGCACCTACGATGCCCGGAATTTTGCTCGATTGGAAGAAGGGAAAAACCCCATCCGAACCGTGCTGGAGGCTTCACCGTGGATGGACAACGGCCGCTTGATTGGATTTGAAATCAAAGGAGAGGCGTTTCTTTGGAATCAGGTACGAAG
>JADHNB010000073.1 GCA_016779705.1 Candidatus Poseidonia sp.
TGACGCCTGCGTAGGCAACGAACACAAAGGCGGCGGTTTCAGCCAGCGTCCACATGTCCGTGGAGAAGGCCCCGTCAATGGGCACTGAGGGGTCAAAGTCAGGCGTAAACAGGGCCATGATGCACATGCCGATGAGCAACACCATCGTGACCACGACAATGGGGGTCTGGACGGCTTTGACCTTGGAAACGCCGAGGATGTTGACCACGGTGATCAGCACCAATGCGGAGAGAGAAAGCGTGTACATGCTCAACTCAAGGTCGAAGTACGTGGTGACGACCACGAAATAGGCGGAAAAACCAATCAGCGCGAAAGCCGATTTCAGCAAAAACGAGGACCACAATCCCAACCCGCTCACTGTACCGATGAGCGGCCCGTACGTGCGTTCAAGGAAGACGTACGACCCACCACTCGTTGGCATACCAGAGGAAAGCTCGGCTTTGGAAACCGCCCCGGGTAACACGACGGAAGCGGCCAGCAGGAAGGCGAGCCAAATTCCCGGACCCATGATTTCGGCGGCAAACGTGGGGGTCACAAAAATGCCCGGCAACATGGCCGAGAGCGAGATAATGACGACGCCAGCGAGGCCAATGGTGCGTGCAAACGTGCTCTTGATTTCGGCCGTTGCCGTTTTAAAATCCCCTTTCGTCACGCTGCTGACGATTTTTTGAATCGATTCAGATGGCATGGTTTATCCCCGATTTCCGACACCCTTTCGGGTACTTATCGGCTGCAAACCCCCGTATCATATTAGCCGTTTGCCTATGAATGCTCAATATTTTCCGGAATACGGAAACTACTCTGGCATGTGGACGATGACCTTCATTTCCACTGCAATTGGGGTAGGGAGGGCATCGATGGCCAACGTGGTCCGAGTCGGTCCTCCTTTTCCGAGCGTTTCAGCCCAAACTTCGTTGTACCCCTGGAAGTCCCGTTTCATGTCAACCAAAAACGTCGTCACATCCACGATTTGGTCCATGGTCGCTCCCGCTTCTTCCACAATGCGCTTGATGTTGTCCACAACGGCGTGGGTTTGCGCTTTGATGTCGTAGGCCAGGGGGTTGCCCTCCTCGTCGTGAATGGGACCTCCCGGAATGGCGTTGGTGCCGGGTTGGCGGGGCCCGACGCCGGAGAGGAACAGCATGTTGCCCACCCGGCGAGCGTGAGGGTACGCACCGACGGGCTTTGGGGCAGCGTTCGTGTTGACCGAGCCTTCGGCGTCGGTGGGTTCCCACAATTCGGGCCCGCTGCCGTGCTCAACGAGCGGTTCGACTTCATCGTGTTGGCCTTCGTCGGTTTCATCAACGGTGTCCAACACGCCGCGTTCACCGTGGAAAAATTCCACATCGTCCTCGTCGTATTCCTTGTCCCCTGCTCCCGAGGGGGTCGGGTCGAGATGAACCACGGCGCCGCCTGCTCCGTGAATGGCTTCGTAGGCCAAGACGCTGCCCGTGAGGTCGTTGCGGTTGCCGTTCATCGCCGAAAGCCACCACATGGGCTTGAACGCTACCACTTTTTGGACGCGAATCTGTTGGTGAATGGTGCGAGAGAGTTGGCCCACGTCCTCCAACCGACCTTGTTCCAAAAATTCCAAAATTTTTCGGTTCCATTCGTCGTCTTTGAGGGAGTGAATCTTGTCGTCATTTGGTTCGATGAAATCGGTGAACATTCGGTTCGACAACGACATGGCCGTCACCGCTACCGCTCGGCGACCTTGGGCCTTGATGACGTCCAAACAGGATTTGGCGAGCACCGTTGTCTCGCTCCGATTGGCGTACATGTTGGACGAAACGATCACCGCCGGGATGGTGTTGTCGGGATTGAGCAAGGTCAAGGCCACGACCGACCCCACATCGATGGGGAACCCCTTGTAGTTCACACACCGGCTTTGCAAGCCTCGGTTTCGGTTAGCGTCATCCCAAGCGTGAGCGAACTCCGCGTCGATGTTGAACGAGTAATGAATGGACCCGAGGTCGTGAAAGTCGTGGTCAACCATCACCCATTCAGGGTTGGGGTCGGATTGGATTTGGTGGCCGATGATGGACGGCCAGGTCGTTGAATAGACGATGATGAGGTCCGCTTCAAGGTCGCGAATGGTCTGCGCTGCGCCATCAAAGGCGTCCCGTAACCTTCGCCAACCGGGGTTTTGGTCAGGTGCCAAGACCGTGTGAGGGTGGACAGGGACGACAAAGGAGGCTACGACTTCGCCGGCACTCATGCTTCGCTCACCTCATGGGCGTGGCACGGCCATTCCACCACCGCATTTCCCGTGCCAATGATGGTGCCGTACCCGTGAAGAATCGCCGGGTAGTTGGGCACATCAAGGGTGGAGAGCAACCAGGACAATCCGCCGCCGTCGCTTTCAGCGATGGCCTGTTCGGTGAACTCGGGCATCTCATCGAGAATGCGTTGGGCTTGGCCGGTTCGCATGTAATCGATGATGCGCATGTCCCACAAATGCATGGCGTGGCTGGTGATGTGCTCTTTGCTCATGTCTTCGGGTACTTCAGATTCGGTGGTAAAGTGGCGGTGGGAGAGCGAGTTGCTCGCCAACACGACGACCTTTTTTCCGCTGGCCTCAATCGCTTTGCGGGTCACTCGTCCAAGTTCGATCATGATTTCTTGCATGACTTCAACCGAGTAATAGGCGGTCGAGCGGTTGCTGGAGATGACCACCAGCGGTTTGTCCCAATCGGGATTGAAGAGATGACCGGTCGTGATGGTGCCGTAATCCACGCGGAAATCAGGATTTTCCATCATTTTCACGGGCAAACCTGCTGCGGCTGCTTCGTCGTGAATGGCTTTGGCAAGCTCCACGTCCACGTTCATGTTGTAGTGGTAGCGAAACAGGTTGGGGAAAATGGGGTCAACCGAGAGCCCCTCGAAATGGTCGAGGCCGAGGAAGTGCGTGCCGACGTAGGTTTGCCAGTGAGGCGAGAGCAAGACGATGGCGTCGTAGTCCACGTCGGCCAGCGACGCTCGAAGACGTTCGTATCCCCAACGGAGTTGTTCCCACCCACCTTCCGCAACGGGTTCGTTTTGGGGTGGGTTTTCAGCATACACCAAATGAGGAGGATGGGGGGCGATGCAACCCGCCACAATCTTGCCTTTGGCCATGATGCACCGAGGTCTCGGTGGTTTAATTCACCATCGGATTGATGCCTTGCATGCCCTCAACACCAACCCCTAAACGGAAGCTTGGCGTGGGCGGTTCATGGAGGAGGAGGCGAGCGTTGCCATCGACGTCCGGCCCCCTGCCTTGCCCACGACCGCGACCTGGACAGAAACGTGGACCAACGTTGGCTTTCCAACCCTGTTTGGCGTCGTCACGGGGGGGATGTGGCAGGTCATGGTTCAACCCCGTTTGAGTTACGGCATGCCCAATCCTGTCCAAGGCGCGTTGCTGTTGATGCTCGTGCTGAGCCCGCTGCTTCATCGCTGGCTGACCGACCATCCTGGGGCGCGGTGGAAGGAATACTTAGGGGGCGTTGCGGTGCTCGGGTTGTTTTTCATCGGCGTGTGGACCACGGGTTACGGCGGGTTCATCTGCGGCGGATACCTTGCCGTGGTCGTTTGGATTTGGGTCAGCACCTCGTGGTGGCGTTTCCATTTGCCACCGTTTCGATTGGCCCTTTGGCACACCCTCGGCGTGAATGTCGGTGCCTTGGCCGGCTCCCTGCTCGCCTACAACCTCGTGGGATGATCACGAGGTGTAGGATTCTTCGTCGTTGGGGAAGTCGCTCGACCGTACATCATCGCAGTACTGCTTGAGGGCCCCGTTAATGTCCTCTGCCAAGTTGAGGTAGCGACGAAGGAACCGCGGTGAGAAATCCATCGTGATGCCCAAGAGGTCGTGAAGCACCAGAACTTGGCCGTCGACATCAGGTCCAGCGCCGATGCCAATGGTTGGAATGGTCAGCGCTTCGGAGACCCGCTTCGCCAATTCCCGAGGGATTTTTTCCAAGACGATGGCAAAGCATCCGGCCGCTTCCAACACCTTGGCGTCGGCGATGAGTTTCTCGGCTTCCTCATCTTCCTTGGCCCTCACGGAATAGGTGCCGAATTTGTAGATGGACTGCGGGGTGAGTCCCAAGTGACCCATGACGGGAATGCCAGCGGTCAGGATGCGTTGAACCGACTCGACGATCTCGGCACCGCCTTCCAATTTCACGGCGTGGCCGCTGGCTTCCTTCATGATGCGAATCGCAGATTCAAGCGCCTGCCGGGAGTTGCCCTGGTAGGTGCCAAACGGCATGTCAACCACCAGCAGGGCGCGGTCCACGGCCCGCTCAACGCATTGGGCGTGGTAGATCATGTGGTCGAGGGTCATTGGCACGGTGGTCACTTGACCGGCCATCACGTTGGAGGCGGAATCACCCACCAGAATCACATCGACTCCGGCCTGGTCGACCAGCTTGGCCAACGAGTAATCGTAGGCCGTGAGCATCGTGATTTTTTCACCGGCCCGCTTCATTTCTTGAAGCGTGTGCGTGGTCACCTTTCGGGCCGCCCCGTAAACGGACATGGTCTGGCCACCGGTCGTTCGGTTTTCAAAACCTCGCCCGACTCATGAATCGTCGTCGAGCAGGTCCGCGCTGTGCTCGGTGAGTTCGTGCATCGCTTCCTCAACCGAACCGCTGGCCAGAAGTTGTTGCCGAGGCTCAAGCCCTTGCAAACACAACGCCGCGATGTTGTAGATGGAGGTGCGCTCCTCGTTGATTTGTTCGGAACACAAATTTTCAATCCATCCTTCGAGGATGGATTCATCCACGTTCATTTCGCGCCCAGCTCGGTGAATCAAACGACGCGCAATCCGGTTGAGCGTGGCTTGGTCGTCTTCGCCCAAGCGACCCTCCTCTTCGAGGTACGTGACTTTGGCCGAGATGTACAGGCGATGATGCGTGGCGTCTTCCGGCACCCGTTCAAGCAACGTGTGGACATCGGGCGCAATACCGTCTTCCACGAGGTCCACGAGAAGGGGGTCGTGGAGCGGTGGCAAGGCAGGCTCAATGACCTCTTCCACGAAGAAGCGTCGACCGCCTCGAATGGTGATGAAGTGATTCATTCCCCGTGTTTCGTGATGCGTGATGATGGCTTCGCAGCCGTGCCTTCTTGGGCCGTCCCACCCGTTGGTGGGTTCAAACGGGTCGTTGAGCACCAAGCCGAACGGGCGTTCGTCGAGAATGCAGGTGTCCAACATTTGGCGGTACCTTGGTTCGAAGACCCGGAGCTCCTGCAATTCACCGGGAAAGAGCACCATCGGCAGGACAAACAGCGGGAGGTCGTCGTTGTCCATGGTGTTCCCTGCGGGCGCTGTTTCTTCAAGGTGTGTCAGGGCTGCTGGACGCAAATGTTGGTGATTTCCGAAAAGAACCCCATCGACCACGCCCCGCCTTCTCGTCCCACGCCGGATTGCTTCACCCCGCCAAAGGGCGTGCGAAGGTCACGGTTCAGCCAGGTGTTCACCCAAACGATGCCGGTTTCCATTCGTTGAGCAAAGGCGTGGCCTCGCGCCGTGTCGGCGGTCCAGACCGAGCCGGCCAAGCCGTACTCGGTGTTGTTGGCCATGGCGACCGCTTCCTCCTCGTTGGCGAAGGCGTGCAACGTGACGACAGGTCCGAAGATTTCCTCGGTGGCGGTGCGGCATGATGCATCCAGATTGGCGAGAACCGTGGGCCGTAGGAAGGCACCCTCGGTTGAAACGCCATCGACAGGTGCCGTTTCGCTGGTTCCGCCCGTGAGCAGAACACCCCCCTCTTCCAGGCCGAGTCGGATGTAGGATTCCACCTTGGCTTGGTGATCTTTGGAGATGACCGAACCCATCTGGGTCTCGTCCAGCGTCGGGTCCCCGACGGTCAGCGCTTCCACGGCGCTGACGAATTTTGTGGCAAAGGTCTCGTAGATGGAAGCGTCCACCAAGATCCGAGAGCCGCACAAGCAAACTTGTCCCGAGTTGGTGAAGGAAGCACGCACCAAGCCGTCCATGATGTCGTCCAACGGAGCATCGTCGAGGACCACGGTGGCGTTTTTGCCACCCAATTCAAGGGAGAGTTTCTTGAACATGGGTGCAGCGGTCGCTGCGACGATTTTCCCGGTCGCCGTACCGCCGGTGAACGATATGGCGCGTATGTCGGGATGCTCAACGATGGCTTGACCGACATCGGGCCCGTAGCCGTGAACGAGGTTAAACACCCCGGGAGGAAGCTCGAGTCGGTCCAGCGTTTTCGCTAAGAAATCCGCTGTCAGCGGGGTCAATTCAGAAGGTTTGGCGACGATGGTGTTGCCCATGAGCAAGGCTGGGGCAACCTTCCACGAAAGCAGGTACAAGGGCAAATTCCAGGGCGTGATGAGGCCCACGACGCCCACGGGCGACCGATGGACGTGATTGATGGCGCCGTGAGCGGTGAAGGTCTGAACCGTTTGCTCACGGGCATAGGTGGCGAAAAACCGGAAGTTAGCGACCGAGCGAGCAGCGTCCACACGTCGTGCAAGGGCAATGGGTTTGCCCGTGTCGAGGCTTTCCAGTTGAGCCACGGTTTCCGCTTCCGCTTCCAGAGCATCGGCAATCCGTTCCAGCCATT
This sequence comes from Candidatus Poseidonia sp., assembly GCA_016779705.1. Taxonomy (GTDB): domain Archaea; phylum Thermoplasmatota; class Poseidoniia; order Poseidoniales; family Poseidoniaceae; genus Poseidonia. Next base: position 6,582 of record JADHNB010000073.1, read on the forward strand.
CAATCCGCTCTTCCATCGTTCTAGCGCCCCATGCGGGTGCAGCCGCTTTGGCCGCTTGCGTTGCATCGGCCACGTCCCGGGCGGCGGAACGCGGGACGGTCGTGATGACTTGGCCCGTGGCCGGGTTGACCGTTTCGAGGGTGTGTCCGCTGGCGGCGGGTTGGAAGGTCCCGTTGATGTAATTGAGCACGGGTTCCATCATTCAACCCCCGCATCAAAGTGCCACCGATCTCGGTCGGGGTCCCATTCGTCCCACGTCGGCACGGTTTCAAGGACCTCCAAGTAGGTTTCAGGGACGATTCCGGGAACGATGAAGGCTTTCTGTCGATGGAGTGGATACGGGTTCCGCAGGTTGATGCCCAACACGCCAAGAAGGGCTCGGGCCACGTACCAGGTGGCCTGCGAGTTCCAGCCGTGGGCGATTTTCACGACGATGCCGAGGCCTTTGGGGTAATCGGGGTGCTGGATGGCCATGCCGAGGAGTCCGTCGGCGCCTTCCTTGGCGATGACCTTTCCTTCTCCGGCTTTGAGGATGGTGGAGTCCAAGCGATTGAAGCCACCTACCAAATCGGGATGGCGAACCATGGCTTCCCAAATCCAATCGTCGTCTTTGTCACGCACCAATCCGGCGTAAATTTGGGCGAGCTCCGAGACGGTGTTGGACACCGTGGGCAGGCCACAACCGTCCTTGGCAACACGAAGCGGCTTCCATTCGGGTCCCAAGTACGTGCGCAGTTGCTCCATGTAGGCGTGGAACACTTCGTGGGTTGGCAAGGTGTATCCAGCCCGCTTCCACCCTTTCATTCGGCAACCTCGGAGGATGGCGGCGTGTTCTCCCGAACAGGTGTGGAACCAGCGTCGTGGGCGTCGAACTTGACGGCCGAATTGGATGAGGGGGACATCCAAGGGCGTCAGCATGAGCGGCCATTCCGATTCGTTGAGCAAGGATTGAGCCGCCGCCACGTGCTCGGTGTCCCCGTTGTGCGAAGCCACCGCAATCGCCTTTTGTTCCCACGTGCAATCAGCGAGTTCTTCGGTGAAGGCTTTGAGCATGAAGGGTTTCATCATCGACCGGCCATAGCACAACACGTTGCCCCCAAACGAGTGGATGACTTCGTCGCCGTGGGCCCACGCAACGGCGCCGTGAATCGTGGTTTCGGACACCCCGTTTCGACGGTAGTCAACCAGCGGCTCCCACGCCACTTCTCGGCCGGTGGGAATGCCTTCGACCTGTTCGCCAAGGGGAGAGGACGGGAACATGGCTGAACCGGGTTTGCCGGGTTGGACCGCCGAATAGGTGTCGTGATGGATGCCCATTCTATTGGCCTCCAAGCAGATCTTCAACCAAGGGGACGACGCGCTGCATGTAGGCCGTCATGTTGCGACACACACGGTCCGAATCGTGATTGAAGAAATCAAACCAGGCCATGATTCGGTCCTCGGGGTGGAACCGCTCGACCATTTGGGCCGCCACTTCGTCGACGTTGCCAATCAAGGCGTTGTTGGCGGCCCGGTTCACTTTCTCTGGGTCAATCGTTCCCT
>JADHNB010000005.1 GCA_016779705.1 Candidatus Poseidonia sp.
GTTTTCTTCATCCGTCAAACGAGAACAACGAGGTTTGACCGCCTTCTCGTAAATAGCCGCCCTCGGTGAGTTTCTCAAAGGCCTGGTCCATGCGACGCTGGCTGAATTGGCGCTCTTCCTGAAGGAAGCGAATCAAGCCCTTTCGGTCAACTTGCCCCTGCACCAGGTCGGCATCGTCGACCTCCACGGCAGGATGGTTGAGGAAGATTTCACGGATCTCGGCAAGGCGTTCGGGCACGTCTTGCCCCTTGGCTTCACACACCGCCTCCAACGTGCCGTGCTGCTTGATGAGTTTCAAACCCGTTTTCGGCCCAATGCCCTTGACGCCCGGGTGGTAATCGGTGCCGATCATGATGGCGAGGTCCACGAGTTGTTCTCGACTCAGACCCGTTTCGTTCAGCAGGTGTTGAAGGTCGATGGATTGAGCGTGAACCATGCGCCCGTAGCGCTTGGTGCCCTCGTCCATCAGGTTTCGAACCAGCACCGGTGAACCGTACAGCAACGCGTCCCAATCTTGGGTTGCTACCACGTCCAACTGCCCCTTGGACGCCATCACCGCCGCTTGAGCCTCGCCCTCCGCCGCCGCCGTCACCCAAGGCACGCCCATCAAATCGAGCAACTGCTGGGTTTCCTCGACCATTTGCGGCGAGTAATGCATGATGCGGGCCGCCATTTTCTGGGCGAGCGCAAAATCACCCGCCTCCAAAGCTTCCTTGTGGACGGCCTCGGCCTCCAAACGGCGTTCTCGTCGCGCCGCCATCTCGTCGGCCTTGAGTTCAGGCGATTGCCCGTCAAAGATGTACACCGGTTTGATGCCGGCGGCGAGCAAGGTGGCGGTTCGGTGCAAGAAGCCCATCAGGTGGGAGACCGGGTTGCCGTTGTCGTCTTTCAGCGGCATGCCGTCGCCTTGGGGCGAGCGGTCGCGCATGGTGGTGAGAAACTGGAACGCCGTCAGGAACGCATCAATGCCGACGCGTTTGCCAGCGAGCGCCTTCAAGTTGGTCTGTTCTGCGGGAGCGATGTCCTTGAGATTGCAGCCCATGAAACCAACACAAGGTCACCCTATGTAGCCGTTCGCCTGCGAGAGCATCAAGAAGGCCAAGGCGCAGGCGAGGGTATGGGGGACCTGTTGGCGTGCTTGCGCGGTTGGCACCCCGCCTTGGCCAAAGCCGAACTCAGTGCCCTGCTCCCCGAGGCCGACCTTTCACCAACTCCGTCCGCCCGATGGTGGCGTGTGGGAGGCGTCGAGAAATTGGAGGGGCTTGAAGCCCTTGATGTGGCGAGCGGGCTCCAATGTTACTTGGTCGATGGCGTGGTGACCTCCGTTGAGGAAACGGACCAGACCGCCTGGCTCGAAACCGTCCGCACCTACCTTAACCATCACCCGGTGTCCGGCAGCGTGGCCGTTCGCGGCTGGAGACAGGGCGGGAAGATCCCCGAATGGAGTCTTTCGGCGCTCTGCGGACGATTGGGGGCGGTGTTGCACGGGCGGGGATGCACCATCGATTTGGAGCATCCCGACCATGTTCTGGCCCTCATCGCCGACGGCCCGGCCGCCTCGTTGGCTTGTGGTTGGATGGTGGGTGACGGACAAGCGGCCTTCTCAAACGGTGAACGACGAGCCGGTGAACGGCCGTTTTTCAAACCGGTCAGCCTTGACCCCATGCTGGCACGTCTGGCGGTGAACCTGGCCACGGGCCCGGTCTCCAGAGGCCCGGTGGTTGACCCTATGACGGGAACGGGAGGATTCATCATCGAGGCGGCCCTCAGCGGTCGGCCGGCCTTGGGCATCGACATTCATTCGGAAATGGTGCAGGGCGCCCAAGCCAACGTGGACTGGGCGTGCGAAGGTGCGCCCGACCACGCCCGTGTGGTCCGCGGCGACGCCATGCGCCTGGAGGACATCGTCCCCGAAGAGTGGAACGGTCAGGTTGCCGGGTTCGTTCTCGACCCGCCCTACGGTCGCAACTCCCACGGAAGTCTGGACAACGATGCGTTGCTGGCGGCGTGTTTGCGAAGCGCGCGGGCCGTTGCGGCGCCGTTGGCGGGATTTGTGCTCATCCTTCCCGTTCACCCGATGGACCCCCATCCCGTGGATGAGGTCAACTTGGAGGAGGCGCTTCCGTTGCTCCGAGGGGAGTGGGAGGCCATGAAAACGCTGATCGCCGAGGCGGGTTGGCATCTCCAATCAGGGCACGTCGAGCGGGTTCATCGAAGCCTCAGTCGGCTGATCCTTCACGCACGATGCGCTCCTCAAGGTTGAGCAACACCGCATCCGTTCCTTCGGGCGGAGGAGGGAATTGGGCTCGATGCGGGCAACCCTCGTCCAGGACCGCTTGGTCGTGGTCGTTGAGCACGTAGGGATAGGTCTGGCACCCTTTGGGTCGGATTTCGTACACCGAGCACAAGCCCTCGGCGTTCGCATTGGCAGAATCCGTCAGCAAGAACACGCAGGCTCGGGTTTCCGCGTTGTTTAGCAGGGTGAGCACCCCGTCGTTCACCACGGCAAAATCCGCTTCGTTCATGCCCGTTCGGCGAGCCAGACGAGCCGCCTCGGCTTTGGTGATGGGCATCGTGGTCTCCCTGCAGCACGCCGAACAGCCGCTAGGAATGCACGGGAGCGAGCGCGCCATGGACAAGCCACGCCACCCGCCTTCTTCAAGAAGGGGGGGCCTCTCGGGAGGTCAACGGGCGATTAGGGTAGTCTGGATATCCTTCCGGCCTTCGGAGCCGGAGACGGGGGTTCGAATCCTCCATCGCCCGCCATCCTACGCAGTTACTCACCGTTGGCCAGTTGGAACAGAAACGCCCGTTGGCGGGGGTTGATGGCGTGCGGACTGCGCTCCTCACGCACCCGCTGAATCGCTTCCGCCATGTCCATGCCACGGAGCCACAAGTACATCGAAGCGAACGTGCCCGCTCGAGAAAGCCCACCCATGCAGTGAACCACCACCACCTCACCCTCAGGGATGCTGGCGATGATGTGCTGGAGAACCGGTGTTCCCCGGTCCATCCACGCATCGGTGGGCGCCGTCGTGTCAGGTAGCGGTAGATGGTCCCAGGCCAGGCCAAATCGCCTCGCTTCTTCACCGAGGTTCTCGACGCGGAGCATGGTCATGTCTTCTACCGTGATGAGGCTGATGAGCCGATTGACGCCCATGTCCACCAAGGCTTGGAGGTCGACGTCGAGTTGGCGGTCCCAGCTCCCGGTTGAGGCCACGGGTTGGTACTTGCCGGGGCACAGCGTGATGCCGAGTTGGCCTTGGTCGCCCTCAAGGGGAAGCCAAGAGATGTAGAGCGGATGGGTGGTGCTCGTGCGCACTCAAACACCCCCGTTGCCGTAGCGGTTACCATAAGCCCACATGGTTCGCCACACATCAAGGCACACGTCGTGGTATTCGTCATCGTCAATGCTGTTCTTGAAGTTGTCATACGGCATGCTCAACAGGTACTCACCCACGGCTTGCTGAACGACCTCACGCGGCAACACCGACCGGTAAGGATAGTCAGCGGCGCGCATGAACACCACCTGAGCATTGGGAAACACCGCTTGGATGTGATCAGGGTGACGCGCTCGCACAAGGAGGTCGTCGGGCTGATGACGGTGGGCCACGATGGACAAGAAGCCGCCGGAAACGAAGAGCCACATTCAGGCCACCTCCATGCCATAGGAATCTTGGGTTCCGTGAAGCGGTTTCGTTTCATCGGTACCGGCCTCGAGCGAGGCTTCGGTCCCATGGGTTAGGGCGAAAATGAAGCCTTCGGTTGAAACCAACACCGCATACGGGGCAATTTGGATGATGCAGCCAACGGCGTGAACGGTCTCTGCAAAGATGGCGAGGTTGAGAAGGGCTTTGGGGTCACGGTCGACGAGGAGACAACGTAGAACGCCTTCGGCAACCGTTTGTACCACAAACCCAAGTTCGGTAAAGCTGGCAAGCGACCCCACTCGCTCCTCCGATGTGAGAAACATGACGAGCTGTTTGTTTTGATGAGCGTGGGCGAAGTTGATTTCATCTTGGAGTAAGGATGGGAGAAGCGTGAGGTCCCTTTCACCTCCTTCTGCCTCATGGGTATTCAGGGGGCTGGCTACAATGTGTCGGCTGTCTTTATCGTTCTGCACACCTTACTAAAGATTCACAAAATTTGGGCTCTCGTGCCCCTCTCACAGGAATAATAAAGTGTACCCACATCCAATCCACATGGACCTCCATCCCGAACTGTCAAAGCCAACGCTAACCACGGTTCAAACACATCAAACAGGGTATTTTTATTACCCAAGAAAGCAAACCAATGGCTGGAAAACGATCAAATCAATTGTTCATCCAAAATGGTTTGAGCAAAAGGAGTTCACAAAACAATACACCATCTCCTTGGACAGTCGAGTTGTTGCCGCCTTGGACCAAGAACATGGTCGACGATGGACATCAAAGGAACCAAAGTGGGTGATGAAGAAAGATGACCCTGAAGGGGTTGGGTTCTGGCTCTACCATGTACGTACGGGGATGAAAGGGAAAGAGCGATGGGTCCGCTCTGAGGACATCCATCGGTTTCGGGACAAACAAAGCAAAGTAGGGCGGCCAGCAAGCGGCACGGCGTACAAAGTCCGGCGAGCCGTTTGGAGAACCCTTGTATCTTCGAATTTGTCTTCAGCCTTGAAGCACTATGGGCACCGAACACGAGGGAGAAAAGAGGTGATTTCGCTTCGTCTCCCCGACCTTTCCCTTGCCGTTTTTGAGTTATTGAAAGCACATTTTCCATTTACAGAGGAGCATGTTCATGTCCTTACTGCTTGGTCTAAATTGAAGAATGTCAATTGGTTTGAGTCGCACGATGTGAATCCGCTTCTTTATGCCGAGCGAACGGAGCAATTGGCATTTTTGAAGCATGTGTCGGATACGAGTTGGAAGGCAGTGCTTGCTGGATTAATTGAGGGTCGGTATGCTGATCAAACGGTTGTTTTGGACAATGTACAGCAAAAAGAAGAGAACGGTTTGTTACTATTGAATGGCCATTTGGGAAGCAATGTCACAATTCCAGAGTATAAGTCTGAGTTGGCAGAAGCCTGTAAGCATTGCAAGAGTAAGGCTTGGACGTATTGCAAACCTAACGAGTTCGGATTTGCAAGATGCGGAGATTGTGGGCTTGTCATCGATGTTTGAGTTCCTCTGGAAGAGGGACCCCACGGACATCCCGACCGGCCTTTATGGTCTGCCGCAACCAACTACAATACGAGCAACATGAGAGGAAAAGGTTCCCAAAAGAAAGCTCGCTTGGAGCGGTTGAAGAGCGAAATCGTCGACTACGTGTCGAACACCCCCGGCGCATCGGCGGCGGACATCGTCGCCTTCTTGTCCAACGAACGCAAGATGCGAAACCACGGTTTGACCACCCGCAAAGTCGGGTTGTTCATTCCCTTGCACCTGGCCGATTTGATCTGTTTCCGTTTGGACGCTTCGACGGGCAAGCGAATCTACCACGCAGCGGCCTGAGCGAACACCATCTTCATGCCACAGAGCCGCTTGGCTAGGCCATGGACTGGGACGAATGGGCATCGGCAGCCGTGCTGTTCCCCTCCTTCACGGGCGAGGAAGACGGTGACGTTCCGTCCCTTCCGACCTCCGGGCCAGCGTGGGCTGTGCTGAACCCCGACGCCGACGACGGCTTGAAGGCCCAGATGCGGCGTTTCGTGCAATCATTGGCATCGGTTGAGGACTTCCCTGAAGGGGTTCACGCCCGTGGACCGGGCATCATCGTCCATCCGACCGCCGTGATCGAAGCCGGCGCTTCGCTGGTCGGTCCCTGCTACATCGGACCCCGCGCCACCGTGCGAAGCGGCGCCTATGTTCGAGAATTCTCGTGGATTTGTGCCGACGCGGTGGTCGGTCATGCCACCGAAGTGAAGCATTCCATCCTGCTTCCCGGCGCCAAAGCGCCGCACTTCAACTACGTGGGCGACTCCATTCTGGGAAAGGGCGTTAATTTGGGCGCTGGAACCAAGCTAAGCAACCTTCGAAACGATGGCGGTGAGGTCCACCTCCGCCTTGACGGTGAACGAATCCCCAGCGGTCTGCGTAAGTTCGGCGCCCTGCTTGGCGAAGGCGCCGCCTTGGGCTGCAACAGCGTGACCAACCCCGGCGTCGTGTTGGGTTGCAACAGCACCGTTTGGCCCAACGTGACCGTGACTGGCGTTCACGGCGCCAACAGTCAACATCGTTGAGGGATGGTCGTGTCGGGCTCGTTTTTTGGCACCGACGGCATTCGAGGCGAAACGTCGCTGGCCGTCGTGGATGAAGAAAAAGCCATGCTGATGCTGGAAGAGCAACGCACCCTCACACCGGCCTTCATGCGGGTGTTGGGCGAAGCCTTGTCCCACGCTCAACCCGCCATGCCTGGCATCGGCGAAACCGTGGTGATCGGCTGGGACCGACGCCCTCACAATCCGGAATTGGTGGCGGCCCTCACGCTGGGACTTCGATTGACCGGCAGTCGGGTGGTCCATGTCGGCGAGTGCGCCACGCCGACCTTGCACCATGCCGTGCTCGCCTTTGGGGCACGCATGGGCTGCATGATCACGGCCAGTCACAACCCCGTCAGCGACTCGGGCATCAAGGTCTTTGATGCACACGGCTACAAATCCAACCCCGAATTGGAAGCGGACATCAGTCGGACGCTGCGCCAGCTGGCCTGTGAAGACCGAGAAGTGGACCGAACGGACCTTGAAGCGATGGCACAACCCGACGAAATGCACGTCGAATGGGCCGAGCAGACCCACCGAGGGATGCTCACCGCCCGCTGGGCGACCTTCGCCGCCGAATTTGGCGGATGCAGCGCTGCCGTCGAAAACGGGCGCCTCGCCTCACCGTTCCTGCTCGACACCGCCGGTGGCTTTGGGCGGACCTGGTTGGCCGATTTCTTGACCGAGCACGGCGTCGTCACCGAGGACGTGAGTCGAGCGGCGGTCGTGTTGAACGAGGGATGCGGGGCTGGCGATTTTTCACCGACGCAAACGTGGTCACACGAGGAAGCGCAAACTTCCAACCACGCGCTGATTCAGCGCTTGACATCGGCGCCCGCAGGACGATTGGTGGCCGCGGCCTTGGACGGCGACGGGGACCGATGCCTGTTCATCGAAGCCACGGAAACCGGGTTTGCCGTGGTGGACGGGGACGGGATGGCTGCACGCTTGATGGGGGCGGCCTCGTCCTCAGCCTGGCGATTTGCGGCCAGCATCGAATCGGACGTGGCGCTTCCCGGCCATGTTCAATCGCTTGATTCGTCCTCGTCCACCCATGAAACGGCGGTGGGTGACCGATGGTTGGCCTTCACGTTGCGTCCGGAGGACGGCGGTCTGCTCAACGCCACGACCATGCCGCCGCGGCTGGGCGTGGAGGACTCGGGCCATCTCATCCTTTCTGCCCCTCACCCTCTGGAGGAAGGAACGTGGAGTTTGGTCGGAGACGGGGCCGCCACGTTGTGTGCGGTGCTCAATGCGCTTGACCGTCCCGCTCCCTTCCCGTTTGAACGCGGTTGGAAACAGCGCGTGTCCATCCCAGACACCGTACGGGAACGATGGCACAACGAAGCCGCAGTGTTCGAAGCGACGCGTGCACGTATCGTTGAGCGTCTCAGCGAACGGTGGACAACGGTGGAGCGGCGAGCCGTTCCCGGAGAGCCCCATCTGTTGCTGATGCATGCAGCAACCAACGGAAAGGTCGCCTCCATCGGGATTCGCAACAGCGGCACCCAAGCCAAAACCAGCCTCTCCATTCGTTTGTCGGCCGGGGTCGACCGCGCCCCCTTCGAAGCGCTGATGGACGAGTTGGTGGCGTTGCTCACACCGGTTCTGTGCGACGCTTAGTCGTCGAGCAGTTGCCGTTCATTGGCTTGCGTGAGCGTGGTGACGGCGAACAACAGCACCGCCGTGGCCACGAGCAAGAGCAGCACGTGAGTTGACCCGAGGCCGCTGACCAAGGCCACGGCGGCGAACAACCACGCCACGACCAAATCAACCGCCCCAATGACCCGCCAGGACTTGCGACGGGTCACGATTCCGCTGATCCACGATGTGGTCGAGACGAGCAGCCCCACCAAACTCAACACGACCAGCGAGGCGGTGAACAGGGCGGCTGGGTAGAGCAGCAAATGACTCGCCCAGAGGGCCGATGCCAACCACGCTCCGTGCCCCTGACGCACCGCCACCACGACCCACAGCAACGCCACGCCACCCATGGCGGCGGCGTTCACCGAAGGGGAGAGGGGAGGCGCCACGGAGCTGAGGACCCAAGCGGTCAGCGATTGCAGAACGAACGGGGCGAGGACCATCGCCGTCAGGGCCACGGCGGGTTGCTGCCAGGTTCGGCCGCGACGAAGCCCAGCGACCAAGGCGGCGGCGGCGGCAATGCCCAGCGACAGCAAGACGACGCCCATCATCCAAACGCTTCGGCCGCCGGCGGTTCGGTGGTCGTCCAGTTGGCGCTTCAGACGTTCCCCCTCCACCCAATCGTACACCAACACCATGCCCAACAGGGCGACTTCCATGGTGAGCAGCGGCGCCGTCCAAGCAACGGTGCCAGAGAGCGGGTCGGTGGACAACGGAAGCGGCACTTCACCGCCCACCATCAAACACAGCAAGCGGTCGACCAACAAGCCGGCCAACAGCATCTCCAAAGCGCTGGGTATACGAAGACCCAGGTCGTTTCGACCGGCCAGCCCCATGCCCACCAGCACCGTGAGGGTCAACATCAAGATGGCTTGATGGACGGCATCGTCATCCAACACGCCGACGGTCATCCTCCCTGCCACGTGCACCAGCACCAAACCGACGACCGCCACCGCGATGGGCATCTCAACCCCAAACACATCGGGCAGACGCAGGCCGATGGTGTTCGCACGAAGGCGAGCCAACCCGACCATCAACACGGCGAAGAACGCACTGAAGGCCAAGGCTTGGAGGCCGTACGGCGTCGCGTAGGCCATCCATGCTGAGGCCAAGAAAGCCACCCCAAGGAACACCAAGAGAACGATGGGGCGATAATGAAGGTCGCCGATGAGAAGGTCGTCGCTCTCCGTCGTTATCGAGCGTTTGGAGCGGCGTTGTTGCCCTTCGGCCAGCGCCAGCAATTCGGCGTCCAGTGCCTTGAGCGTGGTGGAGGCCTCGCCCTCATTGGAAGCCAACAGTTGGTGGACCCGTTCTCGTTTTTCGGCGAAACGAGCGAGGCGTTCTTCCCTCGTCGCCACGGCGCGAAGGCCGGACCGGACGTCGCCTTGAAACGCCAAATAGGCGCCGACCAGCACGAACAACACCACCGAAGCGCTGACCACGCCCGAGGCGTCTTCGGATTGCCCGGCCAAGGCCAGGCTGGTCAGGACCCCCACCGCTGCAAGCGACGGTGTCAAGATCGCATCATAGACCCCCAGTCGCTGAAGGTACATGGCCAACGAAATGGCGCCCATGACGGTCAAGGCCCAAAGGTTCGCTGGACCGTCGAGCAACACGGAGGGGCTCAAGGCCTCGGGGCGGAGGGGCGAAAGGGCCACGGTCAACAGCAACCCCGTGATGACGGCGAGATGAAGGGTCACCAACCGCCCGGGCAAGGCACGAAGGTAGGCTTGTTCGGCGTGGTTGTCAATCGCGACCTGCAAGCGCTTGACCGAGGCCATCAACAGCACCGCCATGCCGAGGGTGGCCAGGGTGGCCCATGCCGCTTCTTCGCCGAAGCGCCAGGCAAGAACAAGGGCGCCCGTCGACCACACCACGACGAGGGTTTGCGGTCGGCCTCGATGGCGACCAGCGTGGACCATGGCGGCATGGGTCAACAGCAACAGACCCATGCCCGTCAGCAACCCGTTCATGGTCAGGCCGCCCGGATGCGCCATGGCGAGGAAAGTGAGGGTGGCCGCCACGAACCCAAGGGTCCACAGGTTCAGGGCATCGCTGTCGCGCAGACGGCTGGTGATTTCGCTTCGACCCGCCCAACCCGACCCAAGGTTGAGGGAGGCTTCGCCCAACCGTGCGCAAACGCCCACTTGACCCACCACCAGCAGCACCATCCACCAGCCGACGTCCCCGCCAGCAAGGGTCAACGGCACCAAATCGGCGTTCACCAAGCGCGTTTCCAAATCCGTCGCGAACATCATCAGCCAAGCGTACGGAGCGAGCACCGCCACGCCGGCCATGCTTGGCGAAGCGCGCAGCACGGCCAAGGTCCCCAAACCCGTCCAAACCAGACCTTGGGACACCAAGAGAAGGCGCGCTTCGGACCCGCCGTCTTCGGCCGGAATGAGCAGGGTCAACAGCACCACGACGGTGATTGAACCCATCCAGAGAACGTGGTCCGACACTTCGGCTTGATGCATCAACAGCACCGTCACGCACAACGTCGCCGCCAACACGGCGAACAGGGAATATTCGGACAACGCAAACGGCAAGCTCACCTCGAAGGTCCCCGTGTTCAGCAACGCCACCAGGAGGATCATGAAGGGCAACGGAGCGAGCACGTACGGCATGAGCGAAGGCCACGCCACCCCACGGACCACCAAGTACGAGGCGACGAAGGCCAGCGTCAGCAACATCAACTGAGCCAGCGCATAGCCCGTTTCATCACGATGAGCCGCGATGGTCATCAAGGCCCCGACCATGCCCAGCGAAACGGAGACCGCCCAAAGACCGGGTTTGCCCAAACCAACCGCTTCCACGGCTTGACTCAACCAGTTCTCATGGTGAACAAAACGAGCGGCCATGGCCGCATTGGCAGCGGTCACGACCGCCAACAACAGGAACAACACGAGCCCGTCATCGATGCGGACGAGGACCAAGGAACCGACGGTCCAATCGTTGGTCAGCGCGTGGACACCAACCCAGAGGTAGGAAAACGAAATCCCGAGACTGGCCAAGTTGCCCGATGACCGAACCAGCGCCAGGCCGTGCATCAACGTCATGGCCATGACCATGAAGACCGAGATGCCCACTTCACCGTAGACCGCCCCGGCGGAACTGCCAACGGCAAAAAGCACCAGAGCCGATTGAGCGGCGATGGCGTCTTCGTTGTGCCGAAAGGCCAAGGCCACGTTGAGGCCCACCAAGGCGACCAGAAGCGCCCCCAAACTTTCGCTGGCACCGGGCCCGAGGCCGTCAAGCCACCCCCAGCGCCACATGTCCAACGCCAAACCGTAGAGCAGTTTCATCGAAATGATGACCCACGTCAATCCAAGCAAGTGCATTGCGTCGCGCTGAATCCATCGCTCACCGAGCACCAAGCCGACAGCGGCCATCGCCAGGAGGCCCACGGCGCCCAACACCGGCGGCAGGACCGTGCCCACCAAAGCCCCAATGGCCGTCCAGACGAGGACCATCGCCACGGCCAACCCTTTCCCGATTTGTTGTTCAGCATGAACGGCCAAATGGGTGGTCGGGTCGTCGAGCGGCTCCTGATCGGTTTTCATGGAAAAGAGGTCCTTCACGTCGCCGACGGCAGCGTCCGTTGACGGGGACGGGGCGGTCTCTCCGTCGGCCGTGGATTCCTGCAATTCATACGACGATTCATCGGGTTCTGGGGAGGGGTCGCCGACCATGAACGAGCCGAAATTGATGGACGTGGCTCGCTTGAACGATTGCGCTCGAAGCACATCGTCTTCGGCGGACGAGGGGGGGGTCGCCGTGCTTCGGTCCTCCCCCATGGCGTAAGGTCACGCTTTGCCGCCTTCAACTTCACCGAGCCGGACGGGCGTTGCAAGCGGTTTTGCGACCAACGGGCCAAGGGTCGTTTGCCGGCAGAAAAAGACGATTTGAACGGTGTTGGCGCTCATCGCGGGGCCAAAAGGGACAAAGAGGGGCGGTGGAAACGGTCGGCATGGGCGGCATCGTCGGGACCCCCTCCGGGGACCTTCAACAACACGGCCTTTCCCCTTCGGGAACGGTGTACTGGAACCTACCTGCGACCGATTTGGTCAACCTGGCCATCGAGCGCAACGAAGGCGTGTTGAGCGCCCACGGCGCTTTGGTGACCGAAACGGGTGAACGCACCGGCCGCTCGCCCAATGACAAATTCATCGTTGACGAACCGTCGGTTTCCGGTGACATCAACTGGGGCAACGTGAACGTCTCCACCGACGAAGCCACCTTCCAGAGGATGCGAGCCAAAGTGGTGGATTTCTTGTCCAAGCAAGAAGCGTTGTTCGTCCAAGACCTGTATTGTGGCGCCGATTTCTCCGAAGCCTTGCCCATCCGAGTCATCAACCACAACGCCTGGCACAACACCTTTGCTCGCAACATGTTCATTCGTCCCGATGCCGCTCAGCTTGAGAAGCATGAGCCTGAATTCACCGTGCTCCACGCCCCCCACCTGGAAGCCGAACCCGAGGTCGACGGCGTGAACTCCCCGTGCTTCGTGATCGTGAACTACGCCGCCAAGGAAGTCATCATCGGTGGAACGCGCTACGCAGGGGAGATCAAGAAATCCATTTTCTCGGTCATGAACCTTCTTTTGCCCAAGAAAGGCATCTTGCCCATGCACTGTTCAGCCAACACCAACGGTGACAATACGGCCATTTTCTTCGGCCTTTCCGGCACCGGCAAAACGACCCTTTCCGCCGACCCCAAGCGCGCTCTCATCGGTGACGACGAACACGGCTGGGGGGCGAACGGCGTGTTCAACTTTGAAGGCGGCTGCTACGCCAAACTCATCGACCTTTCCGAAGAGGACGAGCCCGCCATTTTCTCAACCACCCGTCGATTCGGGACCGTTTTGGAAAACATCGTCCTCAACAGCGAAGGCGTGCCCGACTTCCACGACACGTCCAAGACGCAGAACACCCGCGGCTCCTACCCCATCGAATTCATCGACAACCGTACCGCCGATTCCAAGGGCGGCCACCCTCAAAACGTGATCTTCCTGACCTGCGATGCCTTCGGTGTGTTGCCCCCCATCTCCCGGTTGACGCCCTCGCAAGCCGCCTATCACTTCATTTCCGGGTACACCGCCAAGGTCGCCGGCACCGAAATCGGTGTCAAAGAGCCCCAAGCCACGTTCTCGGCTTGCTTTGGTGAACCGTTCATGCCCATGCATCCTGGCGTCTACGCCGACTTGTTGTCCGACAAGATGGCGGAGCACGGCTCCACCGCTTGGCTCATCAACACCGGTTGGTCCGGTGGCACCTACGGCGAAGGGAGCCGAATGAAGATCAAGTATACCCGAGCCATGCTTAACGCGGCGCTTGACGGTGACCTCGATGATGTTGAATTCATCACCGATGCTCGGTTTGGCTTTGAGGTGCCCACCTCCTGCCCCGGCGTGCCCGCTGAAATCCTCCAACCCAGGACGACGTGGTCAAACGGCGAAGCCTACGACGCCACGGCCGACAAGTTGGCCGCTATGTTCAACGAGAATTTCCAGCGATACGCTGCCGGTGTTTCCGCCGACGTGAACGCAGCCGCTCCTGCACCGTTGGCGTGAACCGCAGTTCAACGACGGTCGCGATTTTGCTGACGGTGGCGATTTGGACGTCCGCCTCGTTGACCCTGTTGTTGGCCCGAGCGTCCGCCTGGTCGTGATTGATTGGAGCGTCCACCCGACGGATTTCGGCCGCTGGAAGGGCGTTGTGGCGACCCGTTTCGTGGACCCCCTCCGCCGTGCTGTGGACGGCCGCTGGAGCGACGGTCGCCGGGCTTGGAAGCCTGCTGAGGTCGATTGGGTTGCGTGCTGCGACGTTGCTGTTGGTTTCGCTTGGGGGCGCCGCGGTCATAGCGACGCATGTTGCTGCCTCGGCCCGTCCCCTTCTTCTGATAGCCGCCGCCCTGGAAGCCTTTCACGCGACCGGGTTTCTGGTCGGGACTTGGAATGGCCTTCGGGTGGTGATAGGGATGGTCTTCCATGACCTCAATCTCCTCCTCGAGGAGGCGCTGAATCCCCACGAGGTACCCCGATTCGGTTTCGTCGCAAAACGAGTAGGCGAGCCCTTCTTTGCCGGCTCGTGCAGTCCGCCCGATTCGATGCACGTAGACCTCGGGTTCGTTGGGGAGGTCGAAATTGAACACGTGGGTCACGTCATCAACGTCAATGCCTCGGCTGGCGATGTCGGTGGCGACCAAGATGAAGACCTCACCGTTTCGAAAGGCCTCCAGCGCTCGGGTACGAGCGGTTTGGCTTTTGTCGCCATGAATGGAATCGGCGGGAATGCCCGCCTTGCTCAACTGCTTGGCCAGGCGATGGGCCCCGTGTTTGGTCCGTGTGAAGACGATGCCGCAAGCCACCATCTGCCCTTCGAGCAGATCGATGAGCAGAGCGCTCTTGTCCTGTTTCTGCACGAACGCCACGTACTGCTCGATGCGGCCCGTGGTGGATTCGTCGGGCTGAATCGCCACATGAAACGGGCGATGCAGCATGTTGTTCGCCAGCGTTTCAATGCTGGTTGGCATCGTGGCGCTGAACATCAGGTTCTGCCGACGAGAGGGCATCAAGGCGAGAATACGCTCCACGTCGTTGCTGAACCCCATGTCAAGCATGCGGTCAGCCTCGTCAAGCACGAAGTGTTCAACTTGACTCAAGTCGACAAAACCTTGGTCGTGAAGGTCGAGCAAACGACCGGGCGTCGCCACCAAAAGATCCACGCCTCGGCGAAGCGCTTTGACCTGAGCGGACTGCCCAACGCCACCAAAAATCACCGTGGAGAACAGCGGAAGGTGGCGCCCGTAGACCCGTAATCGGTCGCCAATTTGCGCCGCCAACTCGCGAGTTGGGGTCAACATCAGGGCGCGAATGGGTCGAGGACGCCCTCCGTCCGTGGCGGCCAACTGGTGAAGAATGGGCAGGGTGAACGCAGCGGTCTTCCCCGTGCCGGTTTGCGCCACGCCCAGCACGTCCCGTCCGTTGAGCAAGGCGGGGATGGCCTGGGATTGGACGGGGGTGGGCGTTCGATAGCCTTCGTCGTCAAGTGCTGTCAGCAAGCGGGGGTCCAAATCAAGGTCTGCAAAGGTCGTCATGTTCTCGCCTCAGGTCCGAACACCCCGGGACCGTGGCCCGCGGACCAACCGATCCACCCCGTCCTCCGACCTCCTCCATATGAACACCGAGGGTGGCTCAGCTGATGGAAGGAGGCTTCGACCGGTGGGTTGGATGAGTCGATACCCGTGATTCCACACAGCTTTAAAAAAAATCACCACAACGAATCACTGATGAGGATTCATAGGGTCGTTTTGGCGTACGTGACCCTGACGACCCTTTCCCTCGTTTCAGCCCATGGAGGCGAGACGGACGACACGGCAACGATGTCGTCGAGCCAAGTGCTTTTCCTGGCGACCATCGGGGCCGCTTTGGTGTGGCAATTGACCGGAGCTGTGTGGCCTGCCAAGTCGGCCATGCTCTCCCCCGTGATGGCGGGTCTCTCCACCTTTACCGGCGTGGTCCACCTTTTGCTGGGCCGTGAGGACCCGTTGCTCTTCATGGGCGGTCTGGGGGTGATGGTCATCACCGTCGCTCTCCTCGTGTGG
This sequence comes from Candidatus Poseidonia sp., assembly GCA_016779705.1. Classification (GTDB taxonomy): domain Archaea; phylum Thermoplasmatota; class Poseidoniia; order Poseidoniales; family Poseidoniaceae; genus Poseidonia. Next base: position 15,488 of record JADHNB010000005.1, read on the forward strand.
AACATCAAGCCTCAGCGAGAACGGCAACTGTTCTTGGCCATGAGCGGCCTGTTGGTGGTGATGTTTGTGGGGTATTTTGCAGCGAACCACGACCCTGGCATGATCACGGAAGACCGTTTGGGCGTTGCGACCAAACTCGCTGAGGTGGCCTTTTTGATTCTTCTGTACCGTGCGTGGCGCCTGAACAGCAAACCATCCTCGAGGTGAAAACGTGAGATTCACCTTCCGTCATGTGTTGCTGCTTGTGGCGATCGTGGCCCTGCTGATGCCCGTCATGGAAGGCACCGCCTCCTCTCATGGCATGGAGGGGCTCTCGGAGGCTGGCTGCACGTGCCACGGCGAAAACCCCGGTGAAGGAGTGGAAGTGGTCATCGAAGGGTTGCCCACCACTTACACGGCTGGCCAGTCCTACGAACTGGAAGTCTCGCTTCGAGGAGGACCCGCAGCGGCCACCCAAGGTCACCAAGGGGGTTTCAACCTCAAGGCCAGTTCGGGGACATTGGCCCCACTGGACGCGAGCACACACGTCATCAAATCCGGAGAGATCACCCACGAACACAGCGGCGCGAACCAGCGGTCGTGGACGGTGGTCTGGGAGGCCCCGTTGGACGACAAGACCGTGAAATTCACCGTTGCAGGAAACGTGGTTGACGGCGACCACGAACCCACCGACGGTGACGATTGGGCGTTGGCTTCGTACACCGCATCTGGAGAGCCGTTGGCCTTTGGCGAACGAGTGATGTTGCATCTACCCAAAATCGTCGCCGGATTGCTCTTTGCTGTACCATTGGTGTACTTGTGGAACAACAACCGAGGTTGACGCGTTTCAAACGGGGAGGGCATCGGGGGCAATCCGAGTGGAGAACCGTTGAACGTTGCCAGCTTCGTCAATGAGGAACTTCTCGAAATTCCAACGCACATCGCCGCTCACCCCGTCAGCATCCGCCGCTTGCGAAAGACGTGCGAACAGGGGCGTGCGCCCCGGTCCGTTCACCTCGACCTTGGCCATGAGCGGGAAAGTGACGGCGTATTTCGAGGCGGCAAACTCGCAAATTTCGTTGTGCGTGCCAGGTTCTTGGCCCCCAAATTGATTGCACGGGAAGCCGACCACGGTCAAGTCCTCGTGCGCCTCGTGGAGATGTTGCAAGCCAGCGTACTGGGGCGTAGCGCCGCAAGCACTGGCCACGTTCACCACCAACCATCGGTTGCCGCCAAGTTCGCGCAATGTGGTGGTTTGTCCGTCCATGGTAGCAAACGGAAGGTCAAGGGGGGAGGTCATGGCCGTAACTCAATGGCTCGGATTATGAAGGATTGCTTTGGGGCAAAGCGTGCAAATCCTCTTGAAGTGTCACCCGATGGTCCCCCCATGCAAGTCCTCATGGAAACCAGCGCCGGCAACATCACCATTGACCTCTTCCACGGCAGTGCCCCCGACACCGTGGCCAATTTCGTCAAACTCGTGAACATGGGTCACTACGACGGTCTCCACTTTCACCGAGTCATCGAGGATTTCATGATTCAAGGCGGCTGCCCTCATTCGAAAGACCCCATGTCCCGTCGTGCGGGTACCGGCGGCCCTGGCTGGCAAATCCCCTGCGAACCTTCCGCTCTCGCTCTCAAGCACGACAAACCCGGTGTACTCTCCATGGCCAACGCCGGTCGCAACACCGGCGGCTCCCAATTCTTCCTGACCACCGTCCCCACCCCGTGGCTCAACGGCAACCACGCCGTCTTTGGAGCGGTGAGCGAAGGCATGGACGTGGTTCACACCATCGAGCGCTGCCGAAAACTCCCCGGCGACCGCCCTGCAGAACCTCAACAAATCATTCGCTGCACCGTCATTGAGTGAGGTGAACCCTTGGTCCTGCTCGCCGTCCACGGTGGCGCAGGAGGGGACGGGGCGTGGCGCGGCATGACCGACGCCGATCCGCAACGCTTGCGATGCATGTTCGTCCTTTTGGAGCGGTTGGGGGCTCAATTGGCCGACGGTTCGCTTGACGCCCTTGAGGCCGTGACGCTCGCGGTGGAAGCCATGGAAGACGAGGCGCTGTTCAACGCCGGACGCGGCTCCGTGCTCGATGCCGAAGGACGCATCACGATGGATGCGAGCGTCATGCGCGGAACGGACCGAGCGGCCGGGTCAGTGGTCGCTCTGACCCAATCGCGACATCCTGTTCGCGTCGCCCACCACCTCCTCCAGCAAGGTTGGCCCGTGATGTTGGTGGGCCAAGCGGCCGACGACTTCGGTGGTGCGGCGGGCGTTGAACAGGTGGGTAACGACTGGCTGAAAACCGAGTTGCGACAAGCCCAATGGCAAAAATGGCGGGACGCGAAATTGCACCCGGGTGCCACCGACGAAGACGATGCCCTGCTGGACCACGACGGCGAAGAAGACGGATGGGGGACGGTGGGCGCCGTGGCCCTCGACGCCAACGGCCAACTCGCCGCCGCCACCTCGACGGGCGGCATGACGGGAAAACCGCTGGGTCGTGTCGGCGACACCCCCATCATCGGAGCCGGAACCTGGGCCGACGACCGAGTGGCGGTGTCGTGCACGGGGGTGGGTGAAGCCTTCATTCGGACGGCAGCGGCGCACACGACCGCGGTGAACCATCGTACGATGTCGCTTCAGGAAGCATCGAAGCGCGTGCTGGACGACGTGGCGCCACTGGGTGGCCGCGGCGGCCTTATTGCCGTCTCTGCCCAAGGCGAAGTCGTCGTGCCCTTCCAGACGATGTTGATGTATCGGGGCGTCTATCGTGACGGAGTGGTCTCGGTAGGCATTGGGCCCGACATGGAGGAAGGGTTTCGCCCCTAAGTTCAAGGATTGTTTGCAAAAGCCACCGGTATGCCTGTGGATGCTGACGAAGCGCTCCGCAGAGCCACCCTTGTGCGAAGCGACCCCAGTCTCGCCGGCGTCACCCGAGAAAACGTGGCCGAAGGGGAGGGAGAGGTGCAGTGGGCCTACGTTGCGCCCGACGGAAACCCCGTTGAGGAAGAAGACCGCGTGGCCCGATGGAATGCATTGGGCCTGCCCCCCGCATGGACGGATGTCTGGATTTGTCCCAACCCACGCGGCCACATTCAAGCGACGGGTCGGGACGTGAAAGGTCGGTTGCAATACCGCTACCACCCCGACTGGACCGAGATCACGGCGGAAATGAAGTACGATGACGTGGCCTACTTTGCCGCTCAACTTCCGCGTTTGCGAAAACAGGTGGCCATCGACATCGAGGACAACACCATGTCGCTCAACACCGTGGCCGCCCTGGTCGTCCGGTTGATGGATTTGTACAACATCCGCGTCGGCTCCGATGAATACGCACGTTCCAACGAATCCTACGGCCTCACGACCCTGAAATCCATGCATGTCAAACACATCAAGGGCGACCAAGCTGAAGGTCGCCACGACGTGGTGTTCACCTTCACGGGCAAATCGGGCAAGGATTGGGACATCACCATCGAAGATGACCATTTGGTTGATTTGATTCTCCGGACCAATCGCCTGGGGGCGAAGGACGCTGATTTGTTCATGTACATCTCCGAAGCGGGTAACGAAGTTGACCTCAAGGCCGAACACATCAATCAGTACATCCGGGCAACCAGCGGCGAGGGGTTCACGGCCAAGAATTTCCGCACATGGGCCGCCACATCCCGCTGTGCTGAGCGTCTGGCCTTCCTGTCTACGCCTCGCACCGCTGCGGAAATGAACGCCTGGCTGAAGCGGTTGCCCGCCGTTGAAAGCCTCGAGAAACTCTGGGACGGTGGCGACTGGGTACCGCCCACCGCCGAAACGGCACTCAACAAGGCCATGTTGACGGTGATCGACACCGTGGCGGCGGATTTAGGGAACACGCGCACGGTGTGCCGTTCATCCTACATTCACCCTTGGTTCCTCGATGCGTGGATGGAACAACGCCTCGGGGAGGCTTGGGCCGAAGTGGAGGGCATGCGGGCCGTTCCCAATCTTTCGAAGGGCGAAAGTTCAACGCTGCGCCTCCTGAAGAAAATCGTGGCTGGCGACGCCTCGTAGGCGGTCTTGATTCGTCGGTGAATCTCGTTTCACCAAATTTATTAATAAGTAATTAATGCCGCCTCCATGGTCAAACACCGTGCCGGCGACCGCCGCATCATCAGCATCAGCCTCCCCGAAGACCTCGCCAAGAAACTTGACCGAAAAGTGGGGAAAGGGCGTGACGATGGGCGCTCGGCAACGATTGCCAAAATGATTCAAGACAGCCTCGAAGGAGGCCAAGCGCCGACGCCAACAACCCACACCGGGCCCTCAAGAGCCGCTAACGCCCCCGCAGGCGAAGTGCGGATTGAGACCGACACGATGGGTGAACTCGAGGTTCCCGCTGACCGGTACTACGGGTGCCAGACCGCCCGTTCACTCATCAATTTCGACATCGCCGACGACACGATGCCCGTTGGCGTGATTCGGGCCTTCGGTGTGCTCAAGCAAGCGGCGGCCAAGACCAACGTGGCCCTCAAACAACTCGACCCTGAGGTGGGCGACCTCATCATCGCCGCCTCGCAAGAAGTGTTGGAGGGCCAACTCAACGATCATTTTCCGCTTCGAGTGTGGCAAACGGGCTCCGGGACGCAATCAAACATGAACGCCAACGAAGTGATTGCCAACCGAGCCATCGAGATGGCGGGCGGCGTCTTGGGTTCCAAAGCGCCGGTTCATCCCAACGACCACGTGAACCGAGCTCAATCCTCCAACGATACGTTTCCTACCGCTATGCACATTGCTGCGGCTGAAGCGATGACTCATCGGCTCCTCCCAAGCGTTCGGGCCCTTCGAAACGCGCTGGCTGAAAAGGCTGAGGCGTGGTCGGGCATCGTCAAAATTGGTCGAACCCATCTCATGGATGCGGTTCCGTTAACCCTCGGGCAAGAAGCTTCGGGCTGGGTGGCTCAACTCGATGCCGACCTTCGTCGATTGGACTTTGCGATGGACGATTTGTTTGAATTGGCGCTCGGAGGAACCGCCGTGGGCACGGGGCTCAACGCCCACCCGTTGTTTGCGCAGATGGTGGCCGATGAAATCGCCAACATCACCGGCCTGACGTTCTGTTCTGCGGAGAACAAGTTCGCCCAATTGGCCGCCCACGACGCCATCGTCGCCGCCTCCGGCGCCTTGAACACCTTGGCGGCCTCCTTGATGAAAATCGCCAACGACGTGCGATGGTTGGGCTCGGGACCCCGTTGCGGATTGGGCGAGCTGGCCCTGCCGGCGAATGAACCCGGTTCGTCGATCATGCCGGGTAAGGTGAACCCGACGCAATCGGAAGCCATGACCATGGTGTGCTGCCAGGTCATGGGCAACCACACGGCGATCACCATCGGTGGCAGTCAAGGCAACTTTGAGTTGAACGTGTTCAAGCCGATGATGATTCACAATTTCCTCCATTCGGTTGACCTCTTGACCGACGCTTGCCGAACCTTCCGGACGCGGTGCGTCGAAGGATTGGAGCCGGTCGAAGCCAACATCCAAGCCCATCTTGAAAATTCACTGATGTTGGTCACGGCCCTCAACAACCACATCGGGTATGACAAAGCGGCCAAGATTGCGAAAAACGCCCATGAAAAGGGTTCAACGCTTCGGGCATCGGCGTTGGAATTGGGCTACTTGACCAACGAGGATTTCGATGCTTGGGTTCGCCCTGAAGACATGACGGGGCCAAAGCGCGCATGAGCGCACGGCGTGGTTCAGGCCTGTCGTAGCGCCCGAAGTTTGGCCTGCAAGGCCGATGCTCGCTCGTCCTCGGGTTCGTCGTTCGTTGACGGGGCTTGCTCAAGGCGACGGTGCAGCAGGCTTTGGTCCCACACCACCACCTCGCCGTCCTCGCAACCCACCACCGCTCGGTCAGCACGATGGTGCATGGAATGGACCCGACCCAAACTTGCATGGGCAAGCCTTCCGGACCGATCGGAGCGCCACACCTCAAGCAAACCCCGTTGGCCTTCCTTTCGAGCGAGCCAAACCATCGCCACGTCACCATCGACGAAGGCTTCCATTTGACACGTGACCGTTTCGCCTTTGGCTGACCAACACTCGATTCCCTCATCGGTTCGACCCACGGCATGACCCGTGTCGGTGGTGGCCACGTACCCTTTCACCATGCACGTGAGGTGTTCTACCGAAGCCGATTCGGTGGACAAAACGGTGCCATCAAGCGACCGCACCGTGCCGTCGGTTTGGCCAAAATACGCACGACCGTGTGCGGCAGAACCGCACGTGGTGGGCGAATCGGTCGGCGGAAGCACGTGAGTGAACGGGGGGGAAGAAAGCACCAAATGGCCGCAACGCGGGCGACCGAGTCCGGCAAACACGCCTTCCGCCGTGACCAGCACCGACCAAGGTCGTTCGTCCAAGCGCTCGACCCAACGAACCTCCCCCTCCTTCGTGCAACACCAAACGGCCGACTCGATGAAATCGTTGTGCTCAATGTCGTACACGGAGGACACGGCCAAGAGGGCGTCGTTCTGCCACACCACGGTATCGGCGCTTCCTTCCAAAGCGTGGCGCCATCGCTCTTGCCCCGTTGCACGGTCAAGCGCCACCAAATGGAGGCCGCTGGTCACGACCACGAGGTCGGCGTTGATGGCAAAAGCGCTGATACGGTCTTCGGTTTGAACCGTCCAAAGGCTGGTCCCCTCACCGTCCCAACACGCCACGCGACCGTTCCACCCGCCGGCGAAAACGGTCCGGTCCGAGGTCGTGTGGACACAGGACACGGGTTCTCCCAGCGAACGGACCATCCACGTGGCTGAGGTAAGGTCCATGGGTAAAGGACAGGACCGTCCCATCATAAGTTGGTCGCTCGTTCGCTTCACGAAGCGACCATCAGGGGCCGTGCCGACCAAGCAAGAATCAAGGGCTACCGATGGGGCTTACAGGCCATGAACGGTGAGCCGGTTTTGCTCAGCCAATTGCGAGCCGCCAACGCAGCCTATGCTGAATCGTTTGAGGCGGAAGGCGTACCCGGGCGAGCGGGTCAACGCTTGTTGCTGCTCACTTGCATGGATTCACGGATCGTTCCCCACGCCGTGTTTGGCTTGAAAGAAGGCGACATGAAGGTGATTCGTAACGCCGGCGGCCAACTCAATCCCGAAGTGGTGAACGACGTCGTGCTGGCCAGCCACGTGCTTGATTGCGAATGCATCGTCATCATGCCCCACACCCGCTGCGCCATGGCCCGTCGAGGCTTGGAGGAATTGCGAGGGATCTTGGAAGACGCCAGCGGGCTGGACTTCTCTTCGTTCACGCCGCGGCTCATCGAGGAACCGCTGGAGAAATTGGCCAGCGACGTCGCCGCCTTGCGAGCCCACCCGTTGTTGAAAGCGGGGGCCACCGTTCACGGCGCCATGTACGACGTTGATACCGGAACCGTGGCGTGGGTTTGACGCCCTCAACCCGTCAATGGAAGTTGACGGCGGGGGACGGCGAACGTGAGCAGGAACGCCATCAGTCCGAAAATGCAGGCCGAATAGTAGTGCCCCATCGTGAAAAACGAGAGGATGGCCGAGGTGCGGAGGATGAGCACCGAACCCGATTTCAGGGACCAGAGTGAAAATCCTGCGGCAATGAGAGCCAAGCCCATGAAACCGAAGCCCACGAGGATGTAGCCCGTGGCTGCACTGGGGTCCATCAAGGGGTGATCCATCTGCGTGGAGGTCAAGTCGATGGTACGAATTTCGCAATCGGATTGGTTGGCGTTCTCGCAGGGGGCTGCTGCAAACGCCGCTGATGAAGGGAAGGAAAAGTCGAGCGTGGTGAACCCAATCGGTTCAATCAGCGCTGGTGGGGAAAGAAGAACTCGGTTGGAATACACGTCTCGGTGGCCATCGCGGGTGACGATGATGTCAACACGAACCAGCCCCGGGTCAAGGCCTTCGAGAAGATAGGCGCCCTGTTCGTCCGTCACGTTTTCATCGGACACCCAAAACTGCGAAGCGGCGTCCATCCAGGAGACGTAAACGGTCGCGTTCACCAAAGGAGAGCCGGTGTCGTCCACCACCACGCCTCTGAACGTGGCCGTGTCGTCCGGAGCGCTTTGCGCCAAGCGGTAGACGAATTCGTCCGGACGAACCAAACCGTCGTTGGGCGAAGCGTAATCCAGTCCGTTGAGAAAGCCCAGAAGGCAGGTGAACAGCAAAAACACCGCCGTTGCCTTTCCAACCGGATGCATACGAGGGTCGTCGATGGTGAGCACCGCTTCGGACGAGGCGAACAAGAGCGGCGTTTCCTCCACCATTTCTTCAAGGTAGGCCGCTTCACTCGCCTCCTCGGCCATGGTGGCGGGTAGCGACGGTCCTACTTGATGTCAATGCGTTGGAGCCAGCGAGCGCACAAACGAGCCTGATGCTCAATCGACAACCACGCTTCAAGGCGAATCGGTCCGCCATCGATGCGGTCCACACGCTCCACCATCCCGCGTTCGTAAACGTCGGCGACGATGCGCTCACTCGCCTCATCCGTTGCCGTCGTCGGCGGGTTCACGACCACGGTGACGGGGGCTCCGTACAAGCGCTCACGTACCGTCCGTTGCAACGCTTCCAAGCCGAGGTCCTGATGGGTCGAAATGCAGGTCGGAGAGGCAAATCCAAATTCGGCGACCGCGGCTTTGGCGTTGGACAACCCAACCTCATCCACCGCATCGATTTTGGTCAACACCAGGTGCAAGGAAGGCAGTTCGGACCCCAACGTTTCGTCGTGATCTTGGCGTTCCATCACCTCTCGACGGGTGGTTTCCACCTTTCGTCGAAGTTCCGGGAGAGAGTCAGAGGCGTCGACCAAGATGAGAGTTAAATCAGCATCTATTGCTTCCGCAATAGTTGCTTTAAATGCTGTTAAAGTAGCATTTGGTATATTGTCAATAAATCCGATGGTGTCCACCAACAAAATTCGGGGGCTTTTCTCCATCCTTCCCACCGTGGTTTCCAGCGTGGAGAACAATTTGTCTTCGACCAACACCGATTTTCCCGATAATCGTTGAAAGAGCGAGGATTTGCCAGCGTTCGTGTAGCCGACAAAGCCCACGGTCATGGCCCCGCTTCTCGTCCGTTGCCGTCGGTGCTCACGCTGTGCGTTGACGTGGTTGCGCTGGCGACGGCGAAGGTTCGTCAATTCACGATTGAGGTTTGCCAGCACGTTTTGCAGGGCCGTGACACCGCCCCCACCGTAACCGGCTCGCTCGCCCGTGGTTTGTTGATTCGCCAATTCACGCAAGACGGTCCGGTCCGATTGAAGGCGTGCAATTCGAACCTGCGTGCGTGCTTCGACCGACGAAGCGTGGGAGGTGAACAAGGAGAGCAACAATCGTACCCGGTCCCAGATTTCCACACCGAGCAAGGCATTGACGCCGACCAACTGCCGGGCGGTGGCGTTGGTATGGAGCAGAACAAGGTCCACGCCTTGCCAAGGGTGGCCGTCCACCAAACTTGCGAATTCCTCCGCAATGTCCAACAAGCGACCTTTGCCGAAATACGCCCGAGGGTCCACTCGTCCCACCTGCGTCAACGTTTCGACGATGGTGATGCCCATCGTGCGGGCCAAATCGACCATTTCCTGCGTGTTCTCATCGCCTCGAACGAGCAAAATGGCGCGGCGCCCTTCGTGCGAGGTTCGCCCCTCACCGAGGACCACCCCGCCCGCACCCGCCAACACGTACGGGTCATCGAGCGGCTGCGCCATGCTTGGTGGGACGGTTAGCCTCATATCAGCCCACCCCAAGGTCACGACATGACCGAGGAGCACGTGATGGACGTCCGGTGGTCGGGCGAGCACGACATGGCTCACGCGCTGAAGGAAGCCGCCGAGGAACAGGGCCACGACGTGACCATGGAGACGCTCAACGGCCAGGCCTCCCTTCGCATCAGCGTGACCGACCATGACTTGCAATCACTCCGGGATCGCGTGGATGCCTTGCTCGTGGTGCTTGGCGATGTGGAAGAGCATCACAACGGGTGAGGATGTGACGGCCACCACCCTGCTGATCGATGCGCACTGCGTGATGTGCAACGGTCTCGCGAAGTTCCTCCGAAAGCGTGCGGCGCCCTCAGCAGAACTGACCATTCAAGGCATCCAATCCGAAGAAGGCCAGGCCCTCATCGCCACCTTTCCTCAGCGTTTACAAACGATGGACACCCTCTATGTTGTTCGCAACGGCAAGACGTACATCCGCTCGGCGGGGGCGATTCGTTTGCTATTGACCATGCGCTGGTACTACGCCGCCTTGTTTCCCGTTGCATGGCTGGTGCCACTTCCGCTCAGGGATGCGGTGTATTGGGGCGTTTCGAAAATTCGCCACCGGTTTGGACGGATGGACGACTAAAGGTCCAAATCCAAGACAAGCGGAGCGTGGTCGGAAACGTCCAAACCCCCTTGACGCACAATGCTGCAGTCAACTAAATGGGCCATGGCTGCGGCGTTGAGAAGGAAATAATCGATTCGCCAGCCACGGTCCTTGGCGCGAGCTTGCCCTCGGTTTGACCACCAAGAATAGGTCTTCACGCCTTCACCCACGACGTGTCGAAACGCGTCGGTCCATCCGTCGCCCAGCAGCTCGGTGAACCACGCTCGTTCATGGGGCAAGAAGCCGGAATTCTTGGCGTTCCCTTTTGGGTTCCAAATGTCGTCTTCGGTGTGGGCAATGTTGAGGTCGCCGCACACCACCACCGGCCGAGGGTCGTCAAGGTAGGGTTTGAGCCATGCCCGCCATTCCGCCATCCAGCCTTCCTTGAAGGTTTGACGCTCGTCTTTGTTTGACCCGCTGGGCAGGTAGGTGTTGATGCAGACCACGCCCGCCACCTCACAGGTCAGAACGCGCCCTTCGAGATCGTTGGGGTCGAGTGCACCGCCCGTTCCACGACCCAAAACGGTGTGCGGTTGCACGGAAGCGGTGGCAACCCCCGAGTAGCCTTTCTTTTCCGCCGGGTGAAGGGTCACGTTCCACTCCGACGGCCACGACCAATCAGCGGGAAGTTGGTCGGCCAAGGTTCGGGTCTCTTGGAGCATGGTAACATCGGCCTCAAACGAAGAAAAATAGCCGTCAATGCCCTTTCGAATCGCCGCCCGCAGCCCGTTGACGTTCCAAGTAACCAAGCGCATGGTGTTGGGAACAGAAGGCGGTGAATAAGCGTTCAATTCAACGCCCGTGCGATGTTTTGACCGACCAATCGCCCCGTCTCAACCGCTGCGTCGGCCAGCGAATGGTCGCTGGCCACCCATTCGCCGGCGAACAGAAGACCGTGTTTCGCACAGGCATCGAAGCTCGGTTTTCGTCCCGTGGTTTGGACCTCCACCGAGCGTTGCCGCCGCTGATGCAGCACGTGGGCGTCCCACCCCGTGGCATGCCGATGCAAAAAGCGGTCAAGTCGGTCCAACCGTTCGTCGGCGGATTCCCCCTCCCGCTCGGCCATCACCGCCGAGAGATAGGCGCCTTCGAGTTGAAGGCGAGGTTGCACGTTGCTCAGGTCAAGCACGTAGGCGCCCTCTTCGGGATCCACCACTCCATGAAGGGACCCCAACGGCCGGGAGCCAAGGGTGACATCGACGGTGCTGGCCTTGACGGTGGCCAACCCCTCAAGAAGCGAAGGTGCGATGGGTTTGAGCAAGGTGCGGGCTTGTTGGAAGCCGCAGGCCAACACCACAACGTCGCTCTCAAAGGTTCGACCGTCCTCCAATTCAACGCGCCCGTGGCTCACCGAAGATACGGTGCAGTTGGACTCCATCAAGACTCCCACTTCATCCAGAGCAGCGGCCATCCGGCCGGCAAGCCCTGCCCAGCCTTCACCCACCCAAGCAAGACGATGCTTTTGCAGCGCTTGGTAACGAGGACCGTGTTCGGGTAAGCCCGAACCCGCAAGGAGCGATGCTGCTTGAACAACGGGTGCCTCGTGCTCGACGGACCGAAGGGCACGGCGATGCGAAACCGCCTGTTTCACATCGTTGCGTGGACGAACCATCCCGTGGCCGGGAATCATGAGACGATCGTTGCGTGGCGAGGCGAGGACCATGGGCAGTCGGCTGATGGTTCGGACCAGTTTCATCAAGGGGCCTTTCTTGAGCAACAGATGGAGTCCGTAGCCGAAGGGGGCACCATCGACGGTTTGAGACGTGCCTCGGCCGCCAAGTCGCTCCGTGCGCTCGAGGACGACGACGTGATGGCCGGCCGTGGTCGCATACAACGCCGTTGCCAAGCCCGCAAGGCCCGCACCCACCACCGTGACCCGAACCATGGTGGGTCGAGGGGGCCCGCCCCAAAAGGTCGTCGGGGAGGTGCTTTCAAGTGGTGGCCCGACCTCCATCCCACATGGCCGAGACCCCGCCACTCCCCCACGACCGTGGCCACGAATTGTGGACCATGGAGGACGGGCCAAGTCGGAAATTGATGGCCAGCATCGACCGCTGGGTCGGTGCCATGGTCGGGGACGACGGCATTGACATGCCTTTGTCAAGCGATTCTCCCCCTGTCGAAGCGGTGATCACCGCGAAGCAAGATGGATTGATCGTCGGCGCTGCCGTGGTGGATTACGTGCTCCAAATTTGGGCACCGAGCGTCCGAGTAACGTGGTTGGCAGGCGATGGAAAACGAGTAAACACAGGTGATGAAATCGCTCTTCTCACCGGGGACCGGGGTAGCGTGCTCGCCATTGAGCGAACCGTGCTCAACGTGCTTGGCCAACTCTCCGGCATCGCCACCGAAACCAAACGCTGGTCGGCCTTGGCACCAAAACAAATCGCCGCCACGCGCAAAACCGTTTGGGGGATGTTGGACAAGTGGGCGGTCCACATGGGCGGCGGCTTGACGCATCGCCTGTCCAAGGACGACGCCATGATGGTCAAAGAGAACGACTTGGCTTCGATGCACACGGACCTGCAGGGCCACGAACAACGGTTGGCTGCCTTCCTCCAAACCGTGGACCTGACGGAAACGGGCGCCTTTTTGGAAGTGGAAGTGCGCACTGAAAAAGAGGCGTTGATCGCCGCCATGCTTTGGTCCCAACGACGGGCAACCGAGGCCATTGACCGGTTGGTCATCATGCTTGACAACATGGGCCCCGAAGCATGCCGCTCGGTCAGTGAGCAACTGGTCGAACAAGGTGTGCGCGAACACGTCGTTCTCGAGGCCAGCGGCGGCATCGTCTTTGACGACCTGAAATCATGGCACGAATGCGGCCTTGACGTGGTGTCGACCAGCGCCATCAATCGCGGGGTGAGACCCCTGGACCTCTCCATGTTGGTTCGCGGTGCCTGAGGGGTTGTCATGGGCGACATCGCGGCCGACCCGAGTCATCCACGCTATGCCTCGTTGCTGATGCGCCACCGCCTTGAAGAGGCGGCTAAACGTGGGATGTTGGCTGGAAGTGCGATGATCGCCCACGGTCGCGGTGAAGCGTTTGATTACTTGTTGGGCGAGCGAACCACGGACAGCGCTCGAACGGCAGCGGCTCAGGCGTTGGCGTGCCTGGTGGAGGCGACGCACCCGGTCTTGAGCGTGAACGGCAACGTGGCCGCCTTGGCGGGCGATGAAATCCTTCGCTTGGCCAGCGCCCTTGGATGTCCGGTCGAGATCAACATCTTCTACCGGACACCGGAACGAATGGAAGCCCTGTTGGGCTTCATGAACGAGCGAAAAGCAGCCCTTGGCCTTGACGTGGTGGTGCTTGGCGACGCTCCCAACGCCACCATTCCCGGACTCAAAGGACCGAGAGCGGCTTGCCACCAAGAGGGGATTCTCGACAGCGACGTGATCTTGGTGCCGCTGGAAGACGGCGACCGATGCCAAGCGTTGGTCGCCATGGGCAAGACGGTCATCGTCATCGACCTCAATCCACTTTCGCGCTCGGCCCAAGGGGCCACCATCACCATCGTTGACGAACTTTCGAGGGCGCTCAACACCATGCTCGAAATGGTGGAGGGGGGCGCGAACGCGAGCGACCCAGCCTACAACAACAACGCCGTTTTGGAGGCAGGCTTGCAAGCCATGCTTCAGGGGCTGAACCAAAGCGCCTAACGTTCTTGCAATTTTTGAGCCAATCGAGAGGCGATGCTCTCACCCACCGCTGAACACGAGGCGGACCCGCCCAAATCGTAGGTGAGCATCTTACCGTCCTTGAGGTGGTCAGCGACGCTGTCGTCAATGAGGCGCCCGATGGCGACCAAATCGTCGTCGTTGTTCTTGCGGCCGAGGTAGTCCATCATCATCTGAATGGAGTTGATGGTGGCGATGGGATTTACTTTGTTCTGTCCCGCGTGTTTGGGGGCGGAACCGTGCACGGGTTCGAAGAAGGCATGATGGTCGCCGACGTTGCCCGATGCGGCCATCCCCATGCCGCCCTGAAGGACGGCGCCAAGGTCGGTAGCGATGTCCCCAAACATGTTCGAGGTCACGACGGTGTCGTAGTGCTCGGGGGAGCGCGTGATCCATTGCATGAACGCATCGATGTAGCCGTAATCGACTTCGGTCCCCGGATAGGAAGTCGCCACGTCCTCAAAGGTCGCCCGGAACAACTGGCAGCCTCGAGTGACGTTGGATTTGTCAATGCATGAAACCCGTCGAACGCCATCTCCCGGAGCACCGTTCCGTGTCTGAGCGATTTCAAAGCCCATACGAATCAAACGTTCGGAGCCTCGTCGGGAAATCGGACGCGGGTCGTACGCAACCTCGCCTTCGAGACCGGGGAAGGTCATCGGTGCCGGTTCATACTCTGGGCGACCTTGGGCTCGGTCGGCGCTACGACGGAGAAGGGCGTGGTAGAGGCCTTCCGTGTTTTCTCGAAGAATGGTCATGTCCACCATTCCAGGTTCCCAAATTTGACGGAATTCTCCGTGAATCTTGTGCGGCACGCCCTCGTAGAGTTTGATGGGACGAACATTTGCATACAAGTCAAGGCCGCTTCGCAGGCCTAAAATCACCGAACCACCGGCGAGGTCCCCGTTTGGCAAACGAGCGCCGGGATGACCGATGGCGCCGAGGAAGATGGCATCGGTCGCCTCTTTGCAGAACTCAAAAGAGCCCTCGGCCCATTCTTCGCCCGTCTCGAGGTAGTGTTGACCGCCGCAGGGAATCACGGTTTGTTCGAAGCCGTGATTGGTGTGAGCCTGGATGGTGTCGAGGATGCGCTGAGCTTCCAACGCCACCTCTCTGCCCGTCCCGTCGCCTGGAAGAACCGTGATGCGATGGTCACTCATGGTTCGGCCCAAAGGACACGCCTACATGAACAAAACCCACGGTCATGAACGGGCCACTTCAACGGACGGGCCTTTTGTTCCGTGGCGTGTTTTGCCGGAAGAGGTTGGAAAAAGCAGCCGGGATTGGCGCTGGGGAAGGGCAGGTTTCATAGGCTGTCAAGCGGGAAGGTTGACCATGGCAGACGATGGGCAAAATGAACAGGAAAGCCGTGTGTCTGCGGAGGACATGCCTGCGGAAGTTCGCCAACTGGCCGACACCATGATGGGCATCAATCCGAACTGGAACGTCCATGACTGGTTGGTGGAGCAAGCCAACATGGCGATGGACCTGTTGGCCGTTGATTTACTACGGGAAAAGATCGTGATTGACCAACGGCTGCAACGCCTTGACGACCTTGGTCGACGCCTTGAACTCGGAGAGGAAGAGGGCGAGGAAGAAGACCCCCATCAGCGGAACCTCTTCGATTGTTTTGACCTCAACGAGCCCCACCCTCTGCGGGGCTTGGGCGAACGGGTGTTGGAGGCTACCGACCAAGAACACGCTGAGGAGGTTGAGCGCCATCCTTCGAACGTCTTCCTTGACCTTTTGCCGCACGATAACACCGATGACCCCTTGTTGGCCATCGCCTGCCAAACCATCGTGATGGGCATCGAGCGAGAATTGGCAAAGGGCGAGCCCGTGGCCACGCTCGAAGCGATTTTTGAACACGCTCGCTCATCGAACATCGACGACGAAGAAGCTGACGAAGCGTTGGACCACTTGCTATCGACCGGGATGTTGCTTGAAGTGGACGACGATTGTTTCATTCTGCTTCCCTTGTAGGGGTCCCACGGCTGTCCCGGCGTGGGGCTTTATCCTACGGCGTCGTATCAACAATGCATGGGATTGATTCGCTCGGTGGTTTCAGGAAGTTTGACGTGGATATTGGCAACCTCGATGATGGTCAATCCGGAAATGGCGCTCGGCATGGCGATCGTGGTGGCCTTCCTGACCGAATCAACCCATCACAGTTCGGCGATTCGCCGCATGCATCGTCACACCGCAACGATTTCAGGACAATTGCAACAAGCAAATTCGCAGGTTGAACAACTTCAGCGCGCCCTCTCGAAACGGCATCTGGAATTGAACAAAGCCATCGAAGAATTGCACCGTCGTGACGCCGTGGGCAGCCCCGCAGCCAGAGAGTTGTTGCAACGCCAAGAGGAAGCCATGACGGCGGCATCAAAGGCACTCGAAGCCCGACAAGAACGCAACGATGTGGTGTTCAACAGCATGGAACGCCTGCTCAACGTCCAAGTGGAACAAACCGCCAAAATGCAAGCGGCTATGAGCGACGTGTTGCAGCACTTGATCGCTCAGCCACGAGGTCATTTCACGATGAATGACAGCGTCTTGGTGTCGGAATCAGCGACGGAAAGCAACGCTCAACACGATCACCTTCAAGAAATCAACGAGTGGCTGCGACTCCAGGCGGCATCTTCACCATGAGGACGCTCATGCAACGGTCATGGGCGGCATGACCAAGCGAGAGGGGGCGCAACGAATTCTGGACGCCCACGCCACCCGCTCGAAGGTCAAGGGGCGCATCGTCATCGGTTCCATCGTCATCGCGCTGCTCTCGCTGGGCGTCGGCTGGCTCTCGCGCTGGGAATTCGGTGTCGCCACGCTTCTCGCGTGCGGCTTGTTGTTTCAATACGCCATTGAGCGAATGGAAACCATCGTTGATGCCAGCATTGCCAACGGACTGAAAGCGATGGGGTGGTCAAGCGACACGGAACTCGACGAAGCCACGCTTGAAAACATTCGAGCCGTGGCGCAACGCTAGGTGAACGTCCATGTCGAGCAACAAGGAATTGGTCCAGCAATTCTTTGTCAAGGAACGAGCAGCCCAGCGTCGCGCCATCGTGATGACGTGGACGCTGGTAGGCCTCGCGAACGTTCTGGCCTTGGTAATGGATTTCCAAGGTGCGACGCTGCGGTTCATTACCATCGGGTTGGCTGGAGCCTTGGTCGCCATCCTGTTCCTGCTCTTTTGGCGAGTGCGCCAGCGCAACACCCTGCAAGAACGCTTAACCAAATTGCTCGACAGCGTTGAGTTCGGATGGGAAGAATTGCACGGGCTGGACCTCAACCCCTCGGAAGCGGACCATCTCCACATGGCCTTCAGCACCACCGCTGGACGAATCGCCACCAACGAGATCCAGCTTCGCCCTCGGGGCAGCGATGAGAAAGGCCCCGCTTTTGACCGCAGTGAAACGGCCGTTGACCCTGCCAAGCAGCGGGTGGACCCGGCGATTCATGAAGCCGATTACATCGGCCTGGAAGGGGACTTGGGCGTGGCCGAAACGCTGGTCGAAGAGGCCAACCACCGCTATGCGCAAGAAGCCCATCGTCAATGGGCGAAAGCCGAAGCGCGCGACATGGACAACATCGAAGCGGGCGTGAAGCGGCTGGGTGACCTCGTGGCCTCAGGGTGGTTTGAGGCCAACGCCGAGGACGGAGCCCTTGCCAAACTCATGGAGAGGCCCTCGGAAAACGACGCTTGAGGAGCACCTTCTAAAACCGCCTCGCTCTGTTCCGGTTCATGACCATGAAAGCCATCCTTGTCGCTGGTGGCCACGGTCGTCGCCTTCATCCATTCACCACCTATGCGCAGAAGACCATGCTGCCCTTGTATGACCGGCCCGTGATCGATTATGCACTCGGGACCATTCGGCGTGCAGGCATCAACGACATCACCATCGTCGCCAATCGTTTTGTTGAGCAAATTGCCCTTCACATCGGGCAAGGGTTGCCCGGCGAGCGTGTGCATTACGTCATTGAGGAAGAACCTCTGGGTGTCGCCCACGCCCTTTCGCTGGCTCGCCCCTACAACGAAGGAGATCGCTTGATGGTCTATTTCTCCGACAACATCACGACTTTGGAATTCGCCGACCACGTCAACGCCTTTCTTCAGGCACCCGACCCGCCGGGGTGCGTCCTCATCGCGCGTGAAGAAGCCAAACCCGAAGCGTTTGGTGTCGCGGTTCTCGACGATGAGGGCGTGGTCCGTGACGTGGTCGAAAAACCCGCTGAGCCTCCCTCAAACTTGGCCATTGGCGGCATTTACTTGTTTGATGAACGGTTTTGGGAGCGTTTGGACCGTGCCGTTGAAACAAACCGTGAGGCCTTTTCCATCACCGACGTCACCCGTCAATACGTGAGGGAAGGGGAAGCGACCATCCTCACCGTCGGGGCCGAAACGTGGGTGGACTGCGGAACGCCGGCGTCGTTGCTCTATGCCTCGACCATGGCCCGGGATGGAAAATTAAACCCAAACCCGCACAGGTGACTGAGATGAAAATTGGGATCATCGGTGCGGGCATGGTGGGAAGCGCGATTGAACATTGCTTTGCTTCAGCCCACGAGCTCTACGTCCACGACCCGGTTCGAGGGACCTCCCTTGATGACGTCGTCGCCAACGTAGACATGGCCTATATCGCAGTCCCGACACCTTCTGACCCGGCCACCGGAGCCTGCGACACCAGCATCGTGGAAGAGGTGTTGGACGCGTTGCCAAGCGGATTCACAGCGGTCATCAAAAGCACCGTCGTCCCGGGAACCACGCAGCGCTATCATGACGCATATCCGCATTTGAACATCGCTTATTCGCCCGAGTTTTTGGTCGAGCGCCAACGTCTGGAGGATGCAGCGAATCAGCACGTGCTCGTCGTCGGAACCCACCACGCCGAGGTCGCAGAACAGGTGTTTGAACAGCACCGACAAGCGGGCGTTTTACGCACCGAACAACTCTACCATGTCACGCCAACCCAGGCTGAACTGGTGAAATACACCAAGAACACGTTCTATGCCCTCAAAGTCACCTTCGCCAACCAAATGTACGACCTCTGCCAAGCGATGGGCGAGGATTGGTACGTCATTCGAGACATCATCACTGCGCAACAACCGCAACCCATCGGACCTTCCCATCTCGACCCCATCTTCGGACTTCGTCGCGGCTTTGGTGGGAAATGCTTGCCAAAAGACAGTTTGGCGTTGACGGTGCTGGCCGAACAATTGGGCGTCAAATACGCATTGCTGGATGCGATGCAGCAGGACAACGCCGCCTTGCGCACCCAATTCACCGGCAAACCCAGCGATGTGGTCACCAATGACGATTGAAATCGGCCGTCAGGTGGTGTTTGAACGCCTCGCCCCGCGAGGTTCGTTGATTCGTTTCGGCATGGTTGGAGCGTTCAACAGTTCGATCTTTTTTGTCGGCTGGACCGTTTCGATGGTCCTCTTCGCCTCGGTTGATGTCCGCGTCTTGTGGGGCATTGCGTGGGGCTTGACGGGCGTGTTGGCCCACTTTGTTCATCGCGCATTCACCTTTGACGACCACCTGCCCCTCTCGTGGACGTTGCCGACGGCGGTACCCGTTTACATCGGCAGTTTGGTCGGCTCCAGCCTCACCCTTGGGTGGCTTGATGCTGCCTTTCCAGAGGCGATCCACTGGATGGGAGGGATCAACATGCTGGCGTGGGGCGTGATGATTTGGGCCACCATGCGTTTGGTGGTGTTTCAGTTTTCACCAACTACAGCGCATGCGTCTCCAGAACGTCCAGAGGAATGACCTCCAACGCCCGACGGTGAGTGGACTCCAAATCCACGGGACAGGCTTGACCCGCATTCACGGCTTCCAGCCATGTCCGGGCGCAAACGCACCAGGAATCCCCCGCTTTGAGACCTGGAAAGTTGAACTGGGGGGCGGGCGTGATGAGGTCGTTGCCTTGGCTACGAGCAAATTCCAGGAAGGCATCGTTGACCACACAGCACACCGTGTGGGAGCCTCGGTCGCTGTCATCGGTGTTGCAACACCCGTCGCGATACCAACCGGTGAGCGGGTCGTTGGAACACGGTTCGAGTTCGCCGCCGAGGACGTTGACGCTGGGGTGCATGAACAGGCAACGTTCACGTTTGCTAATGAAGGGTTGTTCGCTGCGTTTTCAGAAGCCCAGCCACCGAACGAATCGCTTGAGAGGCGAACGGTGAGGAAGCCCCTCAGCACGCCCCAACAAGACGTCCAGTTCACCTGATTTTTCAACTTGAACCAAATCGTCAAAACCGCCAACATGAACACCGCCCACGATGATTTGCGGCACGGTTCGTGCACCTCCCGTCGCTCTCGCAAAGGCTTGCTGAGTCCTCGGGTCGGCTTTCAATCGCCGTTCGGTGAACGCCACATCCTTTCGGCTCAGAAATTGTTTGGCCCGAGTGCAAGCGCCACAACCTCGATTGGTCCACAAAACGACCTCGGCGTCCGTTGGACGTCCCATGGTTTCCGCTGGTCCATGCGGGTTTCAAGATTGGGGTTTGATGCGGG
>JADHNB010000074.1 GCA_016779705.1 Candidatus Poseidonia sp.
CTTTGACCCCATCAATGAGGTGCGAGACATGCAGTTGGTGGGCGATGCGGCGGGGTCCCTACTCATCGGTCACATCAAGCACGACGACGGCGATTTGGCCAACGCCGTCAAGCAATCCACCACCGTCTCCAACCGTCCCGGCGGTTTCAACATCCTTCAACAGGCGGACTCGCTTCAATACCAAGCCAGCGAACCGATCGGCACCATCACCTACGGAGGGCAATCGGGGGACCAGCGCAACGCCATTCGCCTGACGGGCCTCCCCTCGGCGTTCACCTTGGTGCTGGGCGACACGGTTGGCTACGTGGCCGACTCGCCCATGGACAGCATTCAGATTCAGATGACCAACGCCACCTCGCCCCTCACCATGGACGGCGACCACCTCCGGTTCTGGGTCAACGAAGACACCGCCGAGGCCAGCCTCAGCGTCCAGTTGTCCGACATCACGTCCATTCAGCGACTCAGTCCGTTGGTCCCCGGGTCCACCGGGCCAGAAGGCAACTCGCAGGTTCAACTCGTTCGCTCCGGTTCCTCGCCGTTCAGCGTCTCGTTTGAGGACCAAACCAACCACGAAGACCCCTTCCTGGGCTTGAACGGGTTGGTCTACTTTGACCCGCTTCCGGCCAACATCTCGATGACCTTGCCTTCCGAAGTCGACTCGGAGGGTTTGGAACTCCCCACCTTTGGCGAGGAAGAGGGCATTGAAGCGCTGTCGTTCTTCCTCGGCGACATCGTCGATTTCGGGCGCGTCGTCAACGATTTCGTTCACGCGCTCTCGGTGGACGTTGGCGGTGACATTGGCGGGAGCGAGAACATGAGCATCGGTTTGGAGTTGTTCACCGGTGAAGCGTTCAACATGACGGTTGACCTGAAGAAAGGCTCGAACTTGGAGACGCAACCCGCTTGGATGCACGGCTTGGGCATGGAGGCATTGGAGCAGACCCTCGTCCAACCGAACCTCTCGCGCATGCCAACGTTCACCCTGTCGAGTCGAGAGATCATGGCAACCTTGCTCGAGGACGGGCGCATCGCTCCCGGCGAACGTGACCAAGCCTTGTCGGTGTTGAACGCCATCAACATCACGGCGGCCGAGACCTTGGTTATGGCCCTTGAAGACGGTCGTGTGTACGCCGAAGAACTCGTGGGCGTCAACATGACCCTGCTCGAAGAACAAGGCATCACGCTTGAAGACCGTCGCTCGTGGCATCTTCGTTCATGGTTGCCGTCCTTGCCGGCGGGCACGATTGAACTGGTCTACGATTTCCGCATGCTGGGTGGCGTGCCCACGTACGAAGTGGACCTGAGCATGTCACAATGGCAGCCCAAGTACCCCCAGCTGACCATCGTTGCCAACGGGTTGGAAGGTCAGGACCTTGAATTGTTCATCGACGGTCTTGACACCACCACGCCACGAAACGTGGAGATGAACGCCCTCTTCTCAACCCAAGAAAACCTCACCGTGCCTCGCGTTTCGGTGGACATGCACTACGATGCGGGGGTCCGTCTCAAATCGGCTCACGCCATTTTCCTCGACCACAAGGCGTTGACCCGCGTTGAAGCCCTGGTGGTCGGCATTCCCCAATCCACGGACGTCTCGGCGGTCATCGGGGACGTGCTCATTCTCGACTTGGTCGTGCCCGAGGTTTACCGTATCGACGGCCATTCGGCCGACGCGTTGATGTTGCAGCAACTGCGGTACATCGACGGTTTCTGGTGGCCATCAACGGCCTACATGCGGGACGTGCCCGGCGAGATGCACCTGGCCACCGAACCCGACACCCGCTTTGACATCAAGGAACAAACCGCCTTCCAAGGCATGCGTACGCTCGATTACTCCTCCAACACCGACGACATGGACCTCTATCTGGAAGCGAGCGGCCGAGCCATCGATTCCAAGGGCGACGTGCTCATGCTCGCCGAGGACCTGCCCACCCGTTTCGTGCTTGAACTCACTGACGATTTCGGCATGCGGGTGGATTCCTCCGGCGTGGGGGTGAAACGCGTCTACGTTCGCCAAACGGACGTTCCCGCCGCCCCAGGCGTGACGATGGAGCGCGTGGAAGTCGTGGGCCAGAACCTCAAGGGCGCCACCATTCACATCTATTCCGGACCTGGTCAATACCCGCTCATCGTCATCGATGACATCACCGACGGACGGTTGGTGGCCAGCGCTGAAATTTTCATTGAGCCAGGGTACGAATTCCCCATTTTCGGCGATTTCAAGTTCGAAGGGCGCGGGGTGCTGCTGGACGCTCAGTTCACGGGACCCCTACCAACCGCTTCGTCCTTGGGCGTGAACGGCATCGTGACGGATTTGTCCTTGGTGGGGTCCCTCACCGGGGAATTTGTGGAAACTCGGCACATCATGGTGGTTGACCCCATCAGTTCTGCCATCGCCAGTGGGTTGGCCATGTTGTTTGGGTGAGCGTATGGTGACACCAAACGAGCAAGCGTTGCGCCAAGGAGGGTCTCCTCCAGAGGGGGACGATCTCGAGGCTTGGGAGGCCGCTCAGGAAGCGGCTAAATTGCTCTCCACCCTTTCAAGGGAGTTGACGCCCACTCGCGTGGCGATGGCTGGAGCGGTGCTCTTGTTGCTCGTGACGATGACGTTGAGCGGCTGGTATTGGGTGCTTCCCCGAGATGCGGTGACCGTTGAGACGCAGTACATGCAGCGCGGTGGCCACCTCATGATGTCGGAAATTCATAACGACGGCAGTCGGGACATCACCGATGTCGAGTTGCTGATTGAATTCCAAACGGTGGACGGCACCGTCCTTGACGCCATGTCCTTGGCGCTCAAACGGATGGAGGCCCACAGTTCAATTTCGGGGGACGACCTCGAGATGATGGTCATCGGGCACACGGTCTGGGACACCTATCGCATCGTGGTTGAAGTCCAATACACCGATTATTCGGGTTCCTTCCAGCAAGCCTCGTGGACCCACGAAGTGGGGTACTGGTCTCAAGAAATCTTCAATGACAAAGCGGAACGCCACATTTGGCCGTTCAATTGAGGATGAGGCGAGCGGGGCGAACCGATAAAGAACCGAAGCGGGAGGCTGGACCATGGCAGGAGGATTTCAACGTCAATCCGCCTTCGCCTTGGTGCTCCTGCTCTTGGTCTCGACCAACGGCATGCTGTTTTCGCCCGTCGCCGAGGCACCGTCCTCGACCAACCTTCCGCCCGAATGGGTGCGCTTTGATGTCAAGGAGGACGTCTATTTTGACGCCGTGGGCGTCATGGACGACGCCCTTGAGAACGAAGAGCGTGACCCGCTGGCCATCGGACCCTTCGGAACCTTTGATGTCAACGGGTTGACCTTGAATCGGCCCGTTCCGGCCTCCTTGCTCGAACCGCGGTTTGACCTCCTCCTCGTCCTGGTCTCCAACGAGGCTCGGCTTCACGATGTACGTCTTGACCTCGACAACATCGAAGGGCTGGCCGTGCGTGAATTTGTGGCCCCTTCCGGCCTGCTTCTCCAAGGCACGCCCTTGGCCCTGCAGAGCGCCGAGGCCCACCCTGCCTTGCTCACCTCTCACGCCGTGCCGCTGGGCATGCTGCTTGAAGACGCGCTGCTCGACCTCATGCTGTTGGTCGAGGGTGAAGAGGCGTTGCAATCTCGCCTCCTGCGGTTGGACGGATGGCGAGACGACCTTGGACCGTTGGACGAGGTCAATCTTTTGGACGGCTATGGTGGGCGCCTCGTGCAATCCCTCGGCGACGTGGCCCGTCAAGCCATGGACGAACCGTGGAAGTGGGACGACGGTCGTTACGAAGGTCGTCTGCTCGACCTTCCCGTCGAACAGGTCTTGATGCAACCGGCGGTGATGCAACTGCGCGCCGACCCGGCGTTTGCCGCCTTCAACGATCAGGCTCGCAACCACATGCAAACCAACACCATGACGACCTACTTCACGACCGACCTTGACGGGTCGGGTCAAATCGTGGCCGTGGCTGACGCAGGCCTTGACGAGGACCACGGCGATTTCGGTTCTCGAGTGGTCGGTTCCTACGACGTCATCGGCGACGGTTCGACCGCCGACAAGCATTCCGGTCACGGCACCCACGTGTCCTGCACCGTGCTGGGCGACGGTTTCCGTGGCGGGTACGGGGGCGTGGCTCAGGCAGCTGAACTGTACTTCCAAGCGATGGAAAACGACAACACCGGCAATTTCCAATCGCCCTCGCTCAACAACCTGCTGAACACCGCCTACAACGCAGGTGCTCGAACCCACACGAATTCGTGGGGGTCCTCCGCCGCCAGCCAGCAATCAAAATACAACTCCGAAACCGAGGACGTGGACGACCGTGCGAATTACTACGACCGGTACTACAACGGCGCCCAAGGCCTTACGATTCTGTTTGCAGCGGGCAACGACGGGCCCAACGCCGGCACCGTCTCGCCTCCAGCGACCGCTAAGAACGTGATTTCGGTGGGCAATCACAAGAACCGGTATTCCGGGTCCCCCGACGTCATGATGTCGGGCTCCTCACGCGGGCCCACCGAAGACGGTCGCATCAAGCCCGACCTGGTCGCTCCCGGCGGCTTTGTACGCTCATGCCGAGCACAGGAAGCCACCGACACCGGGGGTGCTTCATGGTCCAACACCTACTACCTGGAATACACCGGGACCTCCATGGCCACGCCCAACGCCGCCGGTGCTGCGTTGATGATTCGAGAATACCTCCAGGAAATCGCTCAACGCCCATCACCCCAAGGCGCCTTGGTGAAGGCCCTCTTGGTATTGGGGGCCCAAGACATCGGCGCCCGAGACATTCCCAACAACGACGAGGGGTGGGGGCGGGTCAACCTTCGCAACACGCTTGCACCGGCCAACGGGCAGGGCATCTGGGTTGACGACCGTTCGGTCATGTCGGGAACGGGCAACAGCAAGACCTACTCGTTCAACGTGAGTCAAGCCTCGGGGCTGTTCAAAGTCGTCCTCACTTGGTCGGATGAGCGGGGTTCGCGATTTTCAACCGCTCAACTGGTCAACGACCTCGATCTTGAAGTCACGGCACCTGACGGCACGCAGTACCTCGGCAACGACTTCGCCAACGGCCGTTCGGCGACGGGCGGTTCAGCCGACGACGTCAACAACTTGGAAGTGGTGCTCATCGACGCCGCCGCCCAGGGCACGTGGACGGTGAAGGTCAAGGATGCTCAACACAGCGGTTCGAAGACCCAACCCTACGCCATCGCCGTGCTCGGTCACGGCGTCAACGACTTGCGGCCCGACCCCAAAGTGGTGCCTGAAGCCTTCGCCATGAACGTCGGCATCCCGCAGGTGGGCGACTCCGTTCAACTCACCACGTCCTTCTTCAACTTTGGAAACGTGAAGGCCAACACCTTCCCCATCGCCTTTGAAGTGAACGGAAACGAACTCGACCGCACCTCCATCGATTTGGGTGCGGGCTCCTCCAAAGTGGTGATGTGGCCTTGGACACCGCAATCCGCTGGGGCGACCACGCTCTCGTTCATCATCGACCCTGACGACATCATGGAAGAAATCCGTGAGGACAACAATCGATTGGACGTCCAGGTGAACGTCACGGCGCCGGGTGTCAAACTCGAGACCGCCACGCCTTCGTTGACCTTAGCCTCGAGCGAAACCACCACGACCTCTTGGAACGTTTCCTTGACCAACACCGCTCTCTTGGCCACCAACGCTTCGATGCAAACGGGCAGCGTGACCCAAGTCGGGACAGGCCAAACCATGCCGTGGTACATTGGCAGCACCGATTCCAATTTCACGATGGAGGGGCAGGCCTCCGAGGCGATCACGGTCACGTTGGTTCATCCCGCCCCCCCCGCCCCGGGGAGGTACCAAATTGACCTGCTCGGTCTGGACGTTGACAACGGCGTGGATTACCCGCTTTCCATCGAGCTCATCGTTCCCGACCTGCCCGAGGCGGCGTTGGAATTTGATTACGAAACGGTCCCCGTTCATCCTTCTCAGCCCACGAACATGACGGTTCGATTCTTCAACAACGGCAACGCTCCCATCGGTTACGACCTGTTCTTGGAAGCCCCGGCGGGTTGGCGTGCCGGGTTCACCAACCTTGGCAGCGAAGCCGGCGCCACGTCGGGTTCCACCGGTCTCATCAACAGCGAAGCGTTCCGGGCGGTTGGCTTGGTGTTTACTCCCCCTCAAGTGATGACAGCAGCGGGCGCCGAGCGCGTGGTGAAGTTGACCGCCGTGAGCCAAACGGAGCAGCAAGAATTGACGCTGTTTGAAATCCCCATTCAGGTCTCAACGGTGCGTGAAATCTACGTCAACGTTGAATCCTCCATCGGCACGGTGCGCCCGGACTCATCGGTCTCGCTGCGCTACTCTTTGGAACACAAAGGCAACGTCGATTTGCGGTTGACGCCCTCGTTTGAGTTGCCCAGCGGCTGGTCCGTCACGTCCTCCTTGGCTCCCATCGATTTGCCTTGGGCCAGCAGCAAAAACCTGCTCTATACCCTCGAAGCCGGCCCCAACGCTCGCTCGGGTGACCTCGTGCTGAATCTTGACAACGGCTCGACACGGTTCACGTGGGAGGGGTCGCTTGAGGTCGAAGTGCTTCCCGAACCTGAACTGACCTTCGTGGGTCTTGAATTGGCGGACGGGACCACGTTCGGCACGCCAGCAGCGGGGGGCTCGCATCCATCCGGCGAGGCGATGACCTTCACCTGGCTCTTGAGCAACGCTGCCGAAACGGTGTGGGCGCCGAGCGCCAGTCTTCAACTCGACCAGGGGCTGTTCGGGGATTGCACGCCGGTTGATTCGGTGGGCCAAAACGACGTGGTACCCGTGGTGTGTTCCATTCTTATCGCCTCAAACCTGTTGCCGATGGCCGAGCCGTCGTTCACCCTGAAACTGAGCGACGGCGGCGTCGAACTCACCAAAACGGTGGGGTTGCTCGTGGCGGCCAACGAAGAGGTGGCGTGGGATGTCGGCAACGTCCCCTTGTTCTCCACCGGGGAAGCCAAGCAAATCACGGTTGAAATCACCAACACCGGCAACACCCCTCTCCAGCGGCAGGTCACGGTGACGGAGCCCGAGGATTGGTCGGTTGAAGTCGATGGCAACGACATCGTCTCGCTCGATGTCGGTCAAGCCACCTTGGTCCGTTTGACGGTTCGCGGCGATGTCCCGGGGTCGGCCTCCATCGGCTTATCGCTTTCCCAGAGCACGGCGTCCCAAGCATCCTATTCGATCGCCGTGACCGCCGAGGGAGAACCGATCGGGACATCGGCCAATGCTGGCTTGAGCACGACCGTGGCCATCGCCTTGTTCGTGGCGATTTTGTTGGTCGCCTTTGCTGCCTTGGGCATCCAAGCCATGCGGTCACGCAGTGAAACTCCCCCGTCGTTCCATCCCGCTCCCACCCTCGGGGCCGTCGCGGCCTCGGGCATGGTCCAACCGAGGCCAACGGTTCCGGTTGTAGCGGCCGTGGCGGCAGCGGCTCCAACCCCTCTCCCCACCCCCGCCGCTACGCCTCCACCGATGTGCTGGACGTGCCGTCAACCGATCACCACCGCCATGCTGGGTTGCCCGTCGTGCGGTGCTCGCTACCACAGCGACGGTACGGCCGGGTGTCAAGCCTCAACGGTCCAACATTGCGTCAATTGTCAAGCCTCGGCCGAACACTTCGTCAAGGCTTGATGACGGTCCTGAGTGATGCATCGGAAGCACAGGGTTTTGATAGGAGAACGCCGAGCGCAGGCCATGGTGACTGGTGCGACCGCGAACACCAATACTCGTCGCAAGGCGACCTTCATCGTGGCCGTGATGTGCCTGTCGCTGCTTCCGTTGGTGGCTCCAGTGGCCACCGCCGACGGTGGGCGAGCCATTTCCGTTCAAATGACGGCCATCCCCACCGCCTTGGAGGTCAATCCTGGGGAGGGAGGTGAATACACCATTCGCGTCCGCAACAACGGGGACAACCC
>JADHNB010000075.1 GCA_016779705.1 Candidatus Poseidonia sp.
CTATTACACGCGACCATCAGGGACGAGTTTCGACCCCAGTGCTGGATTGATGGTCGCTCCGGGGGCGCCTCAAGAGTTCAACATCATGATTCAACCCGACCCGAACGCCAGTATTGGACTCCAGCAAATGTCCGTCACCATCTCCTCCTCTTCCTACGCCACCGTTGCTACCACCCTGCCGGTACAATTCCTTGTCAAAGCCGACCGAATTCCCGTCCTCATTCCACCAAGTGTACGGCCAAGTTGTCCACCGTCCTACACCTGCACCTTTGAAGTCGGCATGACCAACATCGGCGATGCGACCGATGTCTTTGACATCAGCATCGATACCAGCACCATCCCACAAGATTGGACGGTAGCGCTGGCTTGGACCCAGCCTTCGTCAGTTCTCATTCGCCCAGATGAGACCGTTAACGCCTTGTTCACGTTAGCGGTTCCGCCGGGTGTCGCCCCTGACACGGTGGCCTCGTTTGAAATGACGCTTCAGGCCCAAAACGACACCAGCAGGACGGATATCAAGGACATCGATGTCTCAGCATCCATGGTCAGCGTGGCCGCTGTTGCGCTGAACGAAGCGGATGATATCCCTCGGAGAATGGTCAACGCCGGTGACGCCATCACCCTACAGTACACCATCTGGAACAACGCTACCCGGCAGGATATTTTCACGATGCGAGTGGATGTTGAGAACCAGGGACTTTGGATCGTCCATCAACCCACTCGCACGAATGCGGTCCTAAACGCTGGGGCGACCACCACGTTTGACATTGTCGTGGAGGTGCCCGAAACCGCTCAAGCGGACGACCGTGGGCCCACCATTACGCCTGTCTTGGAATCGCAGCGAAGTCAAATGGTGATTGAGGGAGACCCGTATGACGGCTTGCGCGTGAAAACGACACATGATTTGGCGTTGACCGTGGTTGAAGCCCCCAACAAGCTCACACCTGGCTTACCCAACGAGGTCCGATTGCACCTCACCAACCTTGGCAACGGGCCGACCAGCGCAGTGATTGTACCGTTGGACCTCCCCGACTCGTGGTCGTGGTGGATCACGGTGGAAGGTGAAAACCAAACCGAGCCGCTCGACCTCAGCGTCTCGTATGACCTCGAACATGAAATGGAACTCTCGTTGTGGTTGCTCCTGCCCATGACCGAATCGGCAGGCGAACTCCACACGATTACCCTGTCAACCTCGCTGAACGATGAGGGCGTGGATGTAAATCCCGAAGACAACGCCATCGAGTTTGTGGCCACCACGGGAGCCGTGCGACTGCCTTCACTATCACCGGGTGAACAATCGTCATCGGCAATAGCCGGAGGCACCATGTTTGCCGAAGTCATGTTGACAAACCATGGGAATGCCCTTGAAGACCGCCTTTCCGTGACGGCCAGTGTATCATCATCACCTCCCGCTGCGGGCTTGGTCGTCTTTTTCACCGTTGATGGTGGTGACCGAGCGGTCGGAAGTCCCGTTGGCCTCATGGTCCCCCCGGGTTCAGAACAGACCTTGCGAATTGAAGTCCTCCTACCAGAAGACACACCGCTCAACACACGATTTGTGATGCGTTTTGATTTTGACGGGGCCGTGGATGAGGATGGGTTACCGGTGGTCATGGTGCATGAAGCCATGGTCATGTTGAATCAGCGAAGGACCATGGAGGCAACCATGGTCAAATCCTCGGATCGCATCACGCCTCACGGCACCACCTCCCTCGTTTGGGTAAACCACACTTCGACGTCGACCTTCACCGAATCCTATGCCCTCATGGTCTCCACGGTTGACGGATGGCAAGTCACCTGTGACAAACGATTGGTCAATGCGACGGGAACGATGTATGAATTGGCACCGGGTCACATGACGCCGCAGACCAAACAACATCTTTGCGAAGTGCTGCGATTGGACGGACCTCTCTCTGGACCACTCACGTTTACGGTCAGCAGTACGGACGGGGTCATGCTGTCCACCAACACGCTGATGTTCGAATTTGAATCACCCCCCGAAGAACCGACCTTTGGAACGACGACCCTGATTGGTGGCGGGCTGGGGTTGTTGGTTTTCATCATCGCATTCGTTTTGGCGGTTGGTCGGCGACGTGACGAAGATGAAATGAAGGAATTCGTCACTGATTCATCGACCAACGTGACCTCTGGACCTCCCGCGAGCCAATCGATTTCAAGCCCCACCACCACCGACCAATCGCTGCTTCAGCCATCCGTTTCCGACCCAGAACCTTTAGCAGCGGGACCTCCCCTTCCAGAATCGGGACTTCCCCCTGGATGGACGGAAGAACAGTGGGTCTATTACGGACAACAATACCTTGATGGAACATTGTAGGGAGCCTTCAGCGTGGCGACCTATCCCCCTGCTTGGTACGGGCTTTGGTTTGTGGTGGCCGCAGCAGGCGTCCTGACATGGTACTTACGGAATTTCACCCAACGGGTCCAAGCCACACGAACCATGGCCATGATTGGCACGGCAGCCATGCTAACCTTGGTCATTTGGACATGGACGGATTTTTGAGGTGAGTTCTTGGGAGATTTAGCGGATTTAGCAACGCACCCCCTTGCGGAACAATATCCGTGCAGAGCCCCCGTGTGGTGGGGCAGATACGGCGACGTGGAAAAAGACCCAGTCGAACGTGGCGTGAGCGGCCGAAAAGTGGTCTTGCGAATTCCGAAAACGTTCGGTCGTATAGAAGGCGTTTTTGCGAAATGGCTGCGGGCGCCTCGAGAAGTTCGGCGGCCTTTGGATTCAATGAACAGTCTGTTGTGGGAATTGGCCGACGGTTCCCGTACATTTTCAGACATATGCGAACGATTGGATGCAACCTTCCATGAAACAATTGCACCCGTCATCCATCGGACCGCCGCCGCCATTGCTCTGATGCAATCTCAAAACCTTATGCTGGTCCTGGAATCTCCTCTCGAGAATCGTTGGTACGTTGGCCCTGGCAGGACGCCTGAGCACCAACATCTCGCACCGCTGGATGAGTCGTTGTCCATTGACGCAGCCCGCCGACCGGATGAAGCCCCTTAATTCTCCAAGGAAAGGGTCACGGGCTCCCATACCAACCGGACACCAAGTCCATCGCTTTGCTTGTGGGCGTTGGCAAACGCCCGCGCTGCGTTTCGTGTTGAATCGGATTCAGTAAACCAAGCTCCACCACGAACCACGTGCCGTTCTTCATCTGGAACATGATGGGGTCGTTGGGAACGTTGTGCTTGGAGGTTGCGTTCCCAGTGATCTGAACACCACTCTTGCACCAATCCGTTCATGTCTTGAAAACCCCAAGCGTTGGGTTGCTTCAAGCCAACTTCGCGAGTTGAGCCCCCCGAGTTACCTGCGTGCCACCCGTGGGAATCAAGGTCGGCATCGTGGTCGCCGAACCACCAACGACCCCGTTGACCGCAGCGAGCAGCATATTCCCATTCCACTTCGGTAGGAAGCCTCCAAATGCCCTGCATGCCCAGATGGTTCAACATTGATGCATCGCTGTTGATTCGTTTAAGAAACCGCCCGACATCAATGAGACTCACCGATTCCACCGGTCGCAGCCCCGCACTCCAACCGTCTTGGAATCGGGAGGGGTTTTCTTCCATCACGTCCAACCATATGGCTTGCGTGACCGGGCGTTCGCCCAAGAAAAAAGGTTCGGAAATCACGACTTCGTGGGCCGGTTGTTCGGCCGGATGAGCATCGGGCCGCTCGTTGCCAAAAACAAACGAGCCCGGTTCCACCAGGCGATAGGTTGCTCCCCATCGGTCGGTGAAAAACGGTAGGGGCCTTGATGTGTCTTCCATGCTCATGCACTCAATTTTTCGGCGGCGGTGAGGACCGATTCGACCAATCCTCGGAGCCGTTCCTGAAGCGATTCGTCAAGCAGTTGGCCGTCTTCGGTGAACGCCTCTTTCACGTGACCAATCGCCAATTGTTCCGGGACGGGCCAGCCGTGCAACCATCGCAAGGCGATCCGCATGTGATTCAGGGTGTTCGCGTTGGTCACTCCACCCAACGTTGACATCAAACCGAACACCTTCCCACCGACGTGTTTGTCGTACATCCAGTCAAGGGTGTTTTTCATCACACCAGACATGGTCCCGTGATACTCGGGCGAGGCTAAGAAAAAGGCGTCGCATTCAGTGAGCAGCGTTTGGAATGCCTGAACGTTCGGGTGACTCCAGCAACCTTCCTCACCGACAAGCGGGAGAGGGTGTTCCGATAAATCCCAAAACACCGTCTCAACGCCTTGCTCAGCGGCAACAGCAAGAGCAGCATTGACCAACATCCCGGATTTGGACGTGGCTCTGTATTCACCCGCTAAGCCAAGGACCTTCATCTTCGAACGAGCCATGATGCTGGGACACGGACTCACTCCTTCAATGTAGGCATTGAAGCGTTGTCCAGCAAGAGACAAGGCTTATGCGTGAATTTTGTTTGGTTAACGATGGTGACCGCATGAGCGATGATGAGCGTGACGAAAACGATCCCATCACCGCTTCCGACGAGATGGATGATGTGGTCCTCAATGCGGTGGACGATGCGATTGCAGCGGTTGAAAATCAAGCACCGGAGGAACCGATTCAAGCACCTGCAAAATCTCCCAGCAACGTGATTCCCGAACTCGATGATGTTGAAGACGCTGAAGAAATGGTCCAGGTGTTGTTGACCGTGGGTGAAGAGCGAAGTCGACGGGACGACGTCAAAGGGGCGTTGGCAGCTTTCAACAAAGCCATTGCTTTGGACCCTTCTTGCGACATGGCTTGGTTTAATCGCGGGGTGTTGCTTGAAGCACAGCAAGATGCTCGTGGGGCTCGACAATCGTTTCAAATTTGTTTGGACCTCAACGACCAACACGCTCCCGCAACCGCCAACATGGCCATCCTGCTCGAGCGCATCGGCGACCTCGAAGGCGCATATGAAATGGCAAAACGAGCCTTGGCGTTTTTCCCCGGCCACCCTGCCTTGGTTCAGCTTCAGGCTCGATGCAAAGACAGCGGACTTTCCGTGGCGATGGAATCCATGCAACCGTCGGTTCAAGTCACGCAAGAAGTGGACATGAACTTGGTGGAACAAATCGCCTCGGAAGCGGGCATCGAGAATCCAGAAGAATTGCTTCACGAAGCCGTCCATCACGACCATGATGACGATGCCACGTTGTCCGAAGAGGAATTGAAAAGTGCAGCCGAAGTGGTGGTTGCTCAACACGAAGTGACCCGTGAACCCGAAACGGAGATCATCGAAGGCGAATCCCACCCTTCGAGTGAAGTCACGCCCACGGATCCAGCGGTTGAATCCTCCGCTCCACCGGCTGAATCAGAGGCCATGGCGCCTGTTCTCGACATTGATGCGCTCACCGAAGAAGCAACTGAATTGCTCAAGGCCGGCGAGTCGAAACAAGCCTTGGCCTTGTTGAAACCACACTTGAAGACCGTGGCGGCTCAACATGCCGGTGCATGGCGAATTGCTGGGGGCGCCATGGCTCGATTGGAACTTGACAACCATGCCATCGCTGCCATGACCCACGCTCAGAACCTTGAACCCGGGCATGCCCCTGGCTGGTTCAATCTCGGTTCTGTGCAACAGCGCAACGGCCACATTCACGAGGCCATGACGGCATATGGGAGGGCCGTTGATGCGGACGCAACGTATGCCAAAGCTGCTGAGAAGATGGTGACGGTAGCCAAAGAAAACGGACTTATTGAACCGTACATGAACAGCGTCCGGCGCCTCCTGGCCATTGAGCCGGACCATGAAGAACGCCACGAACTGGTGAAGATGTTGCTGCAACTTGCCCAAGGCGAAAGCGATGTTTTGGACCAAGGCACCGGCCTACCGCCCACGCTGCCAGCAGGGCCGGAAATGGCGGCTGAAGCCTTGACGCTCATGGAAGACCGTGCCTCGCCTGAGCGAGCGTTGGCCCTGTCGTTGAGTTTGCAACACAGCGATGCCGTATTGATGTGGAAATCGCTCATTCAGCAAGACCAACAATCACCCGAAAATTGGGTGGGACTCGCCCGAGCCTTGGAACAGGCGGGAGATTTGGAAACGGCCGCTAAATGCCATGCAAAAGCAGCTGCGCTTGGTGGAGGAGGGCACGACTCCCTTATCACGCCTCCAATCGAACCGGTGACTCCCGAACCCGAGATATCGATGTCATCCCAACCAACCGCTGACCATCTGCAACCTGCTAAAGAATTTGGTTACGAAGAAGTCGAGATGTCGGTTGAGATGGAAACTGCCATGCCCGAGCATTCGGAAGAAGCCTTCGCCCAGGTTGGCCAAGAAGCGGCAAATGACCTGCTGTTGACGCCGATTCATGCCGTTCAAAAACCAGCAGAACACGAAGTTCGTCCTGAAGTTGATCTTGCAAAAGCGGCGTTGGATGCGGCTCAAGCCGTCGCCGTAAACACTCCCCAAAACACCGCCTCGAAGGCCATCGCCAACCAAGAAGTCGCATGGTTCAATCAAGGCATTCAATTGATTGAAGACAAAAAGTACCGAGAAGCACTCTCATGTTTCGACAAAGCACTGCCTGCCTTTGCCGGCGATGATGCCATGATCATTCGAATCTTGAACAATCGCGGAAATGCATTCTATCTCCTGGAGGAATATCCGAAGTGTGTCGAAGCCTATCATCAGGCCATGTTGATTCGGCCAACCGAAGTCCGCGGGGACACCCTCTACAACATGGGCACCGCTTACTCGATGATGGGGCGCTACATGGATGCCATCAAGTGCTTTGAGCAGGCCATTCCACGTGGACTCAGCGACGAAGCCGTCCGAAGCGCTAAAGATCAAATTCGACGCTGCAACATTCTGCAAAAAGCCGTTGACAAGAAGAAGAAAAGGAAATGAGGGCGACCTTGCGGTCAACTTCAATAAAGGCGACCGATTCCACCCACCATGGACTGCGGAACCTGCGATTCAGCCTCGCCCCTCCAACTTCACATCCCCGACGAAGTGGAGGTGCACTTGACCATGACGGACAAAGCCACCGAGATGCTCTCCGATGCTTTTGGCGACGACCGTTCTCATGCACTGCTCGTTGGCGTCTTGAGCGGGGGTTGTTCCGGCTACATGTACGACTTGCAAATCGTTGAGTCCACGGAAACGCCTTGTCAAGAATTGACCATCAACGGTTTCCGAGTCCTCGTCCCAAGGGCATCGAGCCACCTTCTCAACGGCATTGAAATTGATTACGTTGACCGTTTGATGGGAGGCGGGTTCAAAATCAACAACCCAAACGCATCTTCATCCTGTGGCTGCGGAGAATCCTTCGCTTGAGGAACCGTCATGGGGACGGTTCGCTTTGATGCTTATGCCCTCCTACTACAGGGCGATGAACTCCTCCCGTTCCTTGACGGTCTGTCCACCAACCATGTCGACGGTTCCTGCACCACGGTGTTCACACTTCGCACGGCGAAAATCATTGATGTATGTGAAGTTCTGGACCTCGGCGAGCGCGTGGTCCTCGTTGGTCACGCACCGCAAAAAACAGCCTTGTTGGAACATCTGTTGGAACGCATTCTTGGTCGAAACATCTCGGTGAGCGACATCTCGCTTCTCAATCATGTCTACATTGGTACGGAGGGCGAAGACGTTCCGGAGGGGACCACCGTCCACCCTAGTTTCTTTGGAACGATGTACATTGTACCAGCAAAGATGACGTTTCAACCGTCATGGACGTTGGAGCAATGGAACGAACATCGAGTTCAA
>JADHNB010000076.1 GCA_016779705.1 Candidatus Poseidonia sp.
TAGGTTGGCAACATCTGGTCTTGGTCTTGGACGAAGTGGTCCGAGGCTTTCCACATCCAAACGCGTTCGGCACCGCCAGTCTCGTTGCGGGCGTATTCAATGACCACGTCAGGCCAAAGCCCGTCCGTGCTCAACTTGTCTTCCTCACGGCCCATGCTCAGGGCTTCGCTTTGAGGTATGTATTCCCAAGCGATGGCCAACACGTTGCCGTTGGGCAGGAAGGTGGCGTCGTGATGCAAACGGTATTCATCGGCGTATTCTTCAATCTCCCAAAGGAGGTGACTGTTGGCGTCCAAGATTTCGATGTGGGTGGCCGCACCGCCGGCTTCCATGAGGAGGGGCCCTTCGTCGGCCGGTAAGTCGTTGATCACGTGAAGGATGCTGCCGTTTTGGCCGATGTCGAGGCCGTAGCCCGACCCGTTTGGATGGGTCGATGTCCATTGGTGGCGTTTTTCACCTCGCTCGTCAATCATGTAGATGTTCTCGTCGGCCGTTGCCGAAAACACCGTGAAACCCGCCATGGTTTGGTTGTTGCACGCCAACAACCCCGCTTCGGCACCAACGTACAATTTGTCGCAGGTTGGAGGGGTGGGTGGCGTTGGTGGGGCCTCCGTTTCCCCGTCAGCCCTCGCCGTCGAGGCAAGGGGGCTGATCAGCATCAGCAGCACCAACGCCAAGACCTTCCAAAGAGGGGTACTGCATGCCATTTGGTCAGGTTTTGTAAGCCGCAACATCGCGCTGCGGGCATGTCGTTTTGCCTTTAATGATTTTTGCAAATTGCATCCGTTATGCTCAGAGCGTTTGGTTTGTTTCGTGATATGTCGCCACGAAAGGGCAACGACCCCATTTTTTGCCAGCGCTCGCTCAAGCGAGGTTGGATGTTTCGGAGGTCTCGGTTTGCTGCATGGCTTCCGCTCCCATGGCCAGCATGCTTAACTCGGCCACCAAGGCATGCCATCCGTGAGCATCCGTGAGATAGGGGTTGGTGGTCCCTTCGTAATTCTCAAATCGCGCACTGGGTGAATTCAGGTTGTCCATGTCCGATTTTTTGGCGTTGATGCGGTAAAACCAGGAAGCGGCTTCTCCGTCTACGAGGTAGACCACCGGTTCAAGGGTCTCGTTGTCCTCTGTCGTGAGGGCCGTGGGAATACCCTCTTGAATGAGGTAATTTTCAACCGAAGCACCGCCTTTGGCGTACCGCAATTTGTTCGCTTTCCGATTCGATAGGTTCAGGATTTCATCGCCGGAACCCAACACCATGACGCCGAGTCCGTAGGTGCCGCTGTCGTTCTTGAACACCACTTTTGGCTCACGGTCAATCCCCATGGATTGGTATTTCTCACGAAGGCGCTCAAGGAAGGCGTCAATTTCGGTCGCCAGCCTTCGCTTACACGCTTCTTCCGTGAGGCATTTGTCTTCGGACACCATCCATTCGGGCATGAGGTGCCAGGGGTCAATTTGGAGGATGGACGCCACCTCTTCCACGTACGGCCGGAGGGCGATGTAGTGTTCTGATTTCCGGCGTCGATGCCACCCCATCTGCGGTGGAGGCGTGGTTTTTACCGAGGCCAATCCAGGGATGGTCCCTTCGGTCAGGTCGTTGTTGAGGAGAATCAAATCCGGCCTCTCCCCGTTCACGGTCAGCGTGTCGTGTTCGTCCACCTCAACGTTGGTGAGCATGAGCGGGCCGGTGATGCCGTGGAGGGAGGCGAACTCGTTCAGAGCCAACGACCCAACCGTGCATTGGTAGCCAGCGTGTTCGATCATGGCCTTGATGGAAGCGATGTTTTCCACATAGGCTTGGTTCCGTGTGTGGCTCTCGGGCAAGAGGTGGACCCATCGACATTCGGGATGGGTTCGGCCAAGGTGTTCAGCAAAGAGTTGGCCGAGGTGTTCCAATTCCTCCTTCGCAACGTTGTTGAAGCCGGCTGGAAAATGATTGGCATCGACCACCCCCACCTTCCACCCCGCATCTCGAACGTCCACGCTGCCGTAAATCGGGATCGGGACTTCCGCTCGCTTTGCCTTCATCCAAGCCGTTATTTCCTTGCGCTTGTCTTCCAAAAGACGGTGTCGGTCGTGCAACATCATGGTGAAATCACTCCGGTTAACAATTGGTCAATGCTTTGATGATGTTTGGTGTGACCGTCCTGGGAGAGATGGAGCGCTTCAAACAATCCCAAGCCAAGAGCCAATTCCTCTTGTCCCTTGAGAACCGGAGCCCAACGGCGATAACGGTCGAGCAGTTCGTCAAGTTGACTCGCACGACCAGCGAGGAATTCCTCCAGCATTGAAGGCGAGGTGGCTCGGCCTGCGGGAAGTTTGGGTCGTCGAACGATGTCTTTTGGAAGCCGTGTCAGGTCGGCGGCTTGACGGAGGGCAGCCTTCTCTTCCCGGGCCGCACCCCGTTTCCATGCCAACGGCAATCGGTTGGCCGCTTGGCGATGGGAGGTTCCCAAAAAAGGCACCCGTACCTCCAGAGAATGCGCCATGGAATGGCGGTCGACCAAGCGCAGTTGGAAATTGCTGAGTTGCCCGTGCTCCAATTCAAAATTGAGCATGCTTTGCAAGTCGCTGGTGATCCTGGACGGGTCATGATTCGGGGTGTACCAACCGTCGTCTTGGCTCAGCGAACCATCGAGCAGGGCGCTCCCAAGGTCATCGGGCAGCGCCGACATGCGGTGGTTCAGGAGCGCTCCGTGCTGAGGAAGGTTCCCGTACCTTGGGTAACCCGCGTGAAGTTCATCGGCACCTTGGCCACACAATCCAACCTTGACGCGTCTGGCCATGTGCTCAAAGAGCGGGTGAAAGAACATCACGGTCACGTCCGCATCCTCGCCGTGCCATGCCAAACGCGGTAAGCGGTGGTCAAAGGCATCGGCTTCCAAGAGATGTTGATGATGAACGAGGTCAAGTTCCGAAGCCACCCGTTCGGCCGCTTGCCAATCCGGGTTATCCTCGCTTTCGGCGACCGTCCAACATTCCGGGATGGGTTGGCCCGCACGCTTCGCCGCCTCATCGGCCACGGCGCACACCAAGCTCGAATCCAAGCCGCCCGAGAGGACGATGCCGACGGGGACATCCGCCATCAATCGCTGCTGGACGCTTTCAACGAAGGTCTCGAGCAGCGAAGCCGCACCCGTTTCCGGATGCCATTGGTTTTCCGGACACAGCGATTGCCGCTCGATGTTCGCCATGCCTTCGAGAACGGGATGGCCGTGTTCATTCAACGTCCAACATTCCACCGTTCCGGGTCGAACTTGATGGACGCCCTGCAACATCGTGGTCCCGTCAAGGGGGTATTCCCAAACCAACCTCGCTGCCAACGCCAATTCATCGAGGCGAGGAACGTGGGATTCGTGGGCTCGAAAGGCCTTGGCTTCGCTGGCGAACAAAAGACTGTCTGGGGTGGAGGTTCGCAGCAGGGGTTTGATGCCCAGCGGGTCCCTGGCGAGAAGGAGTTGTTGACGGGAGGGGTCCCACAGAGCGAAGGCGTACATGCCGTCAAGTGAGGCAATCCACCGTGCATGGTCTTGAGGACTTGGGCGATGCGGGGCCGTGTTCACATGGTGGTCATGGAGGGCCAGAATCGCTTCGCTATCGCCACGAGTGGTGAAAGGGTAAGTTGAACGATGCTGGCGCAGTTCGAGGTGGTTGTAGATTTCACCGTTCACGACGAGGGCGGTACCACTCGCTCCGTGCATGGGTTGCTGGCTTGATTCCAAATCGACGATGGCCAATCGGGCATGAGCAAACCCCACACGTTCATCCATCCATACATCATCAGCGTCGGGGCCACGATGCTGTTGCAATCGATTCATGCGTTGCAAAACATTGGCGTCGGGAGCTCCAAGCATGCCACCGATGCCGCACATGAACTCAACCAACCGCGACCCCCTTTTGAAGGGGTGTTCAATTTCACCAGCGAAAAATCACCAAAGCGGGTATCTGAACATCGTCACGCCAAGGAGAATAATGGCAAGCGCGAAACCGACTTGATAGGCAAGTTGAGGCGGGTCATTGCTTTGGGATTCGTCGGCCATGGTCTTCACCTGTCCTGACCACCGGAAGCCCCCATTTGAACATATTGAGGCCTCGGCGTCCGCGGGCGCCTTCATGCGACCATGACGCCAGCAAACGGTTCGAGCAAGAGAACCAACGCGAGGGGGATGAGGAGCATCGTGGCGTTATCATCGATGTAGGTGAGCCTTGGCCATTCGGCCAACATGCAAACGGGCGCCAAGAGCAAGGCCATCCAAATCGGTGTCCCAAAGGCCATCGAACAGGCCATCCAAATCACCAAAAGCAGGCCCGTGGCGTACATCATCACCTTTGAGGCGTCAAGGCCTTTGCGACGAAGTTCGCCCATGAAGGGGTCACCCAACGACAGCGACAGGATCAACGGCCACGCATATGCTTCGTGCGGCGCCAAAAGGAAAACAAATCCCACGCCGATGGCGCCCCAGGCCAACGCTGAGACTTGCTTTGCTTCGTACTCCCGCTGCCCGAAGACGGTGAGGCCGAGCCTGAGACGAAGCCCCTCGCCGACGATGGCAAGAAGCAAAACCCCGGCCACGACTTGGTCGAGGGTCAACGACAGCCATTCAGCCACTTGTTCACCGTAGGCGAAGTAAACGAAGGGCAAACCGGCCATGCTCACATGAATGCCTCGTCGAAGCAGATGACCGCTCATTCCACCGACCGATAAATCGACGGGATTGGTGAGTTCAACTTGGCCGCTCATGCATCATCGCCCGAAAGACGGACCAAAGCGTCCACGATATCAAGGGTCCCCTCGCACAAGCCGTCCAGCACCGCGTTGTAGGAGGGGTGGTTGGTGAGCCGACGTTCGTGCCGTGCAAGAAGGCGTTCTCGCATGCGAGCCCGAACCGCTCGTCCCGAACTTTGCAGGCCAAGCATCGCGTCGGCCGCCTCGGCGACGCCGTGACCCTTCAGCCCAGACGTCAGCAAGACCTTGGGCCCCCCTTCACCGTCCAAGGCATAGGATTCTCGCAATTCACCCGCATGGCGCTCAGCCCCTTCAAGGTCCGATTTGTTGACCAGAACGAGGTCGGCAAGTTCCAACAACCCCGCCTTTTCGGCTTGGATACCATCGCCTCGCGCCGGGCCTTCGACGACGACAATACGGTCGGCCACCGCAGCACATCGCAATTCCGCTTGGCCCGAGCCCACGGTTTCAATCAGCACGCGCTCCCAGCCACATCGCAGCAAGAAGGCGGCCATGTCTTCGACGATGAGCGGAACACTTCCCGAAGCCGTGCGGGTGGCGATGGAGCGAACGTACACGTTGTGGTTGATCTCTGGATTGTCCACGGACGTCATGCGAACGCGGTCGCCCAACAAGGCCCCTCCGCTGCGCGGTGAACTTGGATCCACGGCCAGCAGGGCCACGCGGTGACCTTGGCCTGCCCATCGTGTCATCACCGCATCCATCAGGACGGATTTACCGACACCGGGAGGGCCTGTGACGGCCAAGGTGTTCCATGCATCTAATTCTATAGATTGAGGGGCAGAGGTGATGTCATATGGGGCCGTACCGTTCTCAATGGCCGTGAGCACTCGAGCCATGGCACGTCGGTCGCCTGCCAAGGCTTGCTCAAGTTCGTCGGCCATTTTGCCGCACCCCATTATGCTGAAGCGTCCCAATGCCAACGACTGCCTTGGCCAACCCCAACGCCCTCCATGCTGGCCGCCGTTCGGATAAACTCGAGGATTTCGCTGGTTGGGGTGCCCGGGCCAAACACCGCTCGGATACCCACTTCGTGGAGGGCTGGACGGTCGTCGTCGGGGATGATGCCCCCGCCGAAGACGATGACGTCATCGAGGCCGGCTTCAACCAACTTTTGGCAGACCTGTGGAAACAGATGAGCATGGGCTCCCGAAAGCGAAGAAAGGCCAAGGAACCGAGCATCTTCGTCACGAACGGTGTCA
The DNA here is from genome assembly GCA_016779705.1 of Candidatus Poseidonia sp. Classification (GTDB taxonomy): domain Archaea; phylum Thermoplasmatota; class Poseidoniia; order Poseidoniales; family Poseidoniaceae; genus Poseidonia. The sequence goes on from JADHNB010000076.1 coordinate 5,953, forward strand.
ACGATCTGTTGCGAGGTCCGTCGTAGACCGGTATAGATGACCTCGTGACCGGCGTCCCGAAGGGCGCGTGCAACCACTTTGGCTCCGCGGTCGTGACCGTCAAGTCCGGGCTTGGCCACCACGATGCGCAACGGCTGGTCCATGGTGCGAGGACGGGTCGCTTCCCTATCAACGCAACCCCATTGCAACGGGGTTTTATTTGGATTTTTCAAGAGCAAGCAATAAGGGCGGCTTAGGCTGACGGAAGGGCGGGGACGTCCATGTCAAGTACGGAAGAGCGACTCAAGGACTTGCGAAATCGTAAGGCCCGTAGCGAAGCCGGTGGAGGTCAAGCACGGGTTGAAGCTCAACACAAGCGTGGGAAAATGACGGCCCGTGAACGCCTAGAATTGTTGCTTGACGACGGCAGTTTCCAAGAGATCGATGCGTTGGTGGAACATCGCTGTCGCGATTTCGACATGGACAAGAACGTCATCCCTGGTGACGGTGTGGTCACCGGTCATGGGACCATCAACGGTCGAGAAGTCTTCGCCTTTGCTCAAGACTTCACCGTTTATGGCGGTTCCTTGGGCGAGATGCACGGTCTAAAAATTTGCAAAGTGCTCGACATGGCGCTCAAAACGGGTCGGCCCGTCATCGGCATGAACGATTCAGGTGGGGCCCGCATCCAAGAAGGCGTGGCGTCGCTTGGCTCCTATGCTGAGATTTTCTTTCGCAACGTGCGAGCCTCCGGGGTTGTGCCTCAAATTTCGGTCATCATGGGGCCGTGCGCTGGTGGGGCGGTGTACTCACCCGCCATCACCGACTTCGTCATCATGGTGGACCAAACGGCCCACATGTTCATCACCGGTCCAGAGGTCATCAAGACCGTTACGAACGAAGTGGTGAGCTTCGAGGACCTTGGCGGTGCGTCCACCCACGGTTCCAAGTCGGGGGTGTCTCACTTCACGGCCAGCGACGACGAACACGCCATCCAAATGGCGAGGGACTTGTGCGACCTCTTGCCCGCTAACAACCTTGAGAAGCCGCCGACCAAGAAAACGAGCGACCGTAAGGACCGTTCGTGCGATGGCCTGGACAGCATCATTCCCGATGACGCCTCCAAACCTTACGATGTCCTCGATGTCATTGCCGAAGTGCTCGACGACGGAGGTTTCATGGAAGTGCAGGCTGATTGGGCGCAAAACATCGTCGTTGGTTTTGGTCACTTGGGCGGCAACACCGTTGGGGTGGTGGCCAATCAACCCAAGGTCCTCGCCGGTTGTTTGGACATCGATGCGAGCGACAAAGCCGCCCGATTTGTTCGGTTCTGTGACGCGTTCAACATTCCGCTCATCACCTTTGAGGACGTCCCCGGATTCCTTCCTGGTACCAACCAAGAATGGGGCGGCATCATTCGTCATGGAGCTAAACTGCTCTATGCGTTTGCTGAGGCCACCGTTCCCAAACTGACGGTGATTCTGCGCAAGGCCTACGGAGGTGCGTACGACGTGATGTCAAGCAAACACATTCGCGGTGACTACAACGTTGCCTGGCCATCGGCCGAGTTGGCCGTTATGGGGGCGGACGGCGCCGTGGAGATCATTCACCGCCGACGCATCGCCCATTCACGCAATCCCGACCAAGAGCGAGAGCGTCTCACGGAGGATTTCAAAGAAACCTTTGCCAACCCCTACAAGGCTGCAGCGTT
>JADHNB010000006.1 GCA_016779705.1 Candidatus Poseidonia sp.
AGGCCACGCGTTGCGCCTCTCGCTGACGTCAACGGGCGAGGACTACCTGCCGGCAAGCACGTCCTCGGTGGTCTTTATTCAGGAAGGTGAAGGGTCAACGCTCCAACTTGATACGTTTGACCCCGAGAATCGTCGATACTTCACGCCACCTGTTTGCACGCACGAACGGTGCCTCTAATCGGTCAGGGGACGTACGGCATCTTCGCTTTTCCACAATGAAAAGATGATACCCGACACCACCATGATGGATGAAAACAAGAGAATGCCTTGCTGGATGGAAAGGGTTGAACGCTCCATCAAGAAACCTGCTGCACTCGTGGAGCATGAAAAGGCGATGGACAAGACCAACATGTCCGCAGAGAACACCCGTCCACGGACTTCATCCTCGACCCACTGTTGCATGAGAATGGTGGACAAAACCCAATTTGCGCCGCTGGCAGAGTGAGCCAAGATGACCAAAACCACCGTCAACCAGAGATTCCAATCGAGGGTCGTTGCGACGAGGACGTAAAAAAATCCCGAGAGGACGATGAGGTTGCCGACCAATTGCGGCCAGCGGTTTTCGTCCTTGAAAAACGAGCGGGCGATGAGCGGTCCTAAACCGGTGCCAATGCCTCGTGCGAAAAAGAACAAACCAAAACCAAACGCTGCTCCATATCCTTGCACATCAGCCCCAAGCAGGACCAAATAAACGCCAGCCAGACCTCCACCAGCCACGTTCCATGAGGCTTTGGCAAACACGATACGGAACAAGGGAGGTTGGCTTCGAATGCGACGGAATCCCCGTCGAATGTTACCGATGGCGGTCGTGATCCACGGACCCTGAGCTGAAGGTTCAATGGTTTGCGGAAGCTTCAGATTCAGCAGGAACAGAGTACCGACCAGAAACGTGAGTGAATCAACGATGAAAGCTGCATCGGTTCCCCAGTACGACACCACGACGCCACCCAACATGGCGCCGATGCAAAGGGCCGTGGACCACGAAGCCGCATCCAACGCATTGGCGGTGGCCAAGTCATCAGGATCAACGACGTTGGGCAGGGCAGCCCGTTCCGCCGTCATGTAAACGCCATGTAAGACCATCATAAGTCCGGACAAACCAATCATCCAGACGATGTCGCTTGAATCGTTGACCAACAAGAAGAGAAGGGCCAACACCATCTGAATCAGGTTTGAGGTCACCATCAGAATTTTGCGATTCATCCGGTCGGCCATTAAGCCAATCACGGGTTGAAGAATCGCGAATCCGGCCATTCGGACGGTGAACAACAATCCCAGGAGAAACTCACTTCCAGTGTACTCAAGGATGAGGAAAAACAGAGCGATGGTGTTGAACCACTCTCCCATCATTGAAATGATGGCGCCGATCCACAATCGGCGAAAATCCCGATTCTCGCGGACCAACTGAACGTAGGTTCGTGATGCCATCACTCCTCCTCCTCGTGGGAGGAGCGTTCGTGAGCGTGAAGAGAACAGACGATCCATTTCGATGTAGGTGTGTTTGAAACGGCCGCGGTTGAATGGAGCGGGACAAGGGAATTGGCTTCTGGAAAGTACGTTGCAAGATTGCCCCGAGGTATGTCGTAGGGTACAAGGCGCCAACGGCTCGCATGGCGCACCTCGTGTTCGTAGTGGCTGCGAATGTCGACGAGTTGCCCGGTTTTCCAACCTCGTTCAACCATGTCCTCGGCGTTCATGAGGACCACTCGCCGATGTCCGTGGATCCCCCGATATCGGTCATGAAGGCCGTAAATGGTGGTGTTGTATTGGTCGTGGCTTCGAAGCGTCATCATGACATAACGTTCTGAGCCAACGTCCACCTCCGGAAGTTCATGGACGGTGAACAAGGCCTTCTTGTTGGGCGTCTCAAACGCTTGTTCGTCCCTTGGCGGATTGGGGAGGGCGAAACCCGACGGCGTTCGGACGCGCTGATTGTACTGTTCAAAGCCCGAGAGCGATGATTCCATCAAGTCCCGGATGGCATCGTAGTTTTCTACGAGTGTTTTCCAATCGAGCGATGAGGTTTCCAACGTCGTTTCGGCAAGCGAAGCAACAATCCAAGGCTCGCTCTTGAGATGGGGGGATGGCGGCGATAACGAGCCTTGAGAACGGTGTACAATACCCATGGAATTTTCAACGGTGACAAATTGTTCGCCACTCACTTGAACGTCGCGTTCGGTGCGGCCAAGACAGGGAAGGATCAGCGCCTCTTGTCCGGTGACGAGATGTGAACGATTGAGTTTCGTTGAAACTTGAACGGTCAAACCAACGTTGCGCAACGCTTTGGCGGTTGCGTCGGTATCGGGCGTGGCCGAAAGAAAATTACCGCCCATGCAGAAAAACACGTCAACCTTGCCATCGAGCATGGCTTGGATGCTGTTCACGACATCGTAGCCATGTTCCCTGGGCAACGGAAGACCAAGCCCGGCTTCCATTCGGTCGAGGAAGGCCTCGCTGGGGGCCTCCCAAATGCCAACGGTGCGGTCGCCTTGAACGTTTGAGTGGCCTCGTACGGGACAAAAACCCGCCCCCTTCCGACCGACATGCCCGTTCATCAACAACAGGTTCACCACTTCTTGAATGACGCCCACGCCGTTGCGGTGTTGGGTAAGGCCCATGGCCCAGCAGGCAATCGTTGCGGTGGATGAGGCGAGGATCGCTCCTGCCGCGTCGATTTGACCTCGAGATACGCCGGAGTCTGCGACGATTCGCTCCCAAGGCGTGGTGTTCACTGATTCGACCATGGCTTCAAAACCCGACGTTTTTTCATCGATAAAACTGGAATCGACCGCACCGTGATGAAGCTGGGTTTTGATCAAGCCTTTGACCAAGGCTGCATCCCCGCCGATTCGAACCTGGAGATGTAGATCGGCGAGGGTGGTGCTGCGCAAATCCAATTTCATGTAGTCCTGTGGGTGTTTAAAATTCACCAAACCGGCTTCGGGAAGAGGGTTGATGTGAATGATCTTGGCACCATTCTTCTTGGCATCACGCAGTGCGGTCAACATTCGAGGGTGATTGGTTCCCGGGTTTTGCCCAATGACCAAAATGAGGTCTGCATGGTTAAAGTCATCAAGGGTCACGGTTCCTTTACCGATGCCGATGGTTTGCCCGAGGCCTTTTCCACTTGATTCATGGCACATGTTGGAACAATCCGGAAGGTTGTTGGTGCCGTACGCTCGAACAAATGCTTGATACAGAAAAGCGGCTTCATTGCTCGTTCGCCCCGAAGTGTAAAACACCGATCGGTCGGGCGACGAAGTTGATTTCAAGGCGTTGCCAATGATGGAGAAGGCTTCACTCCATTCGATGGCCTCGTAATGCGAACTCCCTGGCTTCAAATGGACAGGGTGTGAGATGCGACCCAATCGGTTGAGTTCGTAATCGCTTCGTTGGGAAAGTTCTTGAATCGAATGTTTCGCAAAAAACGCTGGCGTCACGTTGGCTTTCATGGCTTCGTCGGCGACCGCCTTGGCGCCGTTCTCACAGAACTCGAAGGTCGTCCGATGTTCGGGGTCGGGCCAGGCGCATCCGGGGCAATCAAATCCGTCGTTTTGGTTGACCAACGCCAACGTTTTGACCGTTTTGTTGACGCCCATTTTCGTGAAGCCGTGAACGGTGGACGAGACCACCGCTGGAATACCCGCCGCTTTTTTCTTGGGCTTTTTCACTTTCAGACCGTTCACGTCGGGAGGTGTTCGTGCTTGTGACGGCGGTCGCATGAAGGCACCTCGTGAAGCGGTGAGCACAACCCTTCTCAATCCTTTGCTTGGAAACGACCTTGAATGGCCCCAATTACCGTAGCGGTGCCCGTACGACCAAAAGTCACCAAGGAGATGCCGTTCATGCGTGCAACCTCCGCTGCAAGTTGAGAAGCAGCGCCGATGGACGCTACCACGGGCACCCCCATACGTGCCGCTTTGGCCACGATGTCCCAACCGCAACGACCCGATAGCAGCAAGGCAACGGGGCGCCCCATGTCTTCATGTTCCAACATGACGGAGCCGAACACTTTGTCAACGGCGTTGTGGCGACCGATGTCTTCACGAACAACCACGGTGGTGCCAGGACCTGCAAAGAGCAGACCTGCGGCGTGAACGCCACCTGTTTTCTCAAAAAGGGGTTGGCGCAGGTGCATGGCGGTAAGATGTTCCAACACTCGGTCGAGATCAATGGATTCCGTTGCTAAAACAGGGGGAGACATAATACTCAACATGTCGGATAGGGAATCGGCATTGCACGCTCCGCAGGAGGATGTCACCACCCCCTCTCGTTGCGGAAGCGGTTCTTGGCCGTCCACCACGAGGTCCAGGCGCTCAACGTCATTCATGCGGTCATGCACAACCGTCCAACATCCGGGTTCAAGGGACAAGCCGTGCTCGGTGGCGAAGTGACCCAGGCACAATTCCTCGAGGTGACCGTTTGAGGCCAGCAGGGTGGTCACCACCTCACCGTTCAGCAGAAGTTGAACCGGACGCTCATCGGCCAACACATCCGTGTCGAGTTCAAACCGACGACCGTCCCATCGGTGGACGGAAAAGGGGTGATGGTCGGTCAGGAGGAGCCCTCCAATGCTTCCCGGTCGAGGTCAAAAAATTCGAATTGGAGGTCCACCAGTTCTTGACTCGTACGGGCGGATGCGTAGGCGGTAAGCGGCTCGTGATTCAATTCAAAGAAACGTTGCCCCCACCGAAACGCCCCCAAAACCTGCGTAGCCTGTTCGGTTTGGCCAACCAAGTGCAACACCGTTGCGAGGGCTTCTGCTGTGGTCAATCTTCCGGGTTTCCCCCAATTCACGGGATTGGCCGCGAGCAATAATGGCAACATCCTCGGTTGAAGTCGGGTGGATTTCATGACGGATTCAACGGAGGGTTCGATGTGCGCCCAACTGCAATCAAGACCCACCAATGCTCCGTGCTGTTCCAACAATAGCGCATGGTCTTCAGGGCCAAAGACCTTCCCGCACAGGGGTTCCAATATGATTCCCTTTTTCGGTAAGGTTCGAGGCGATTTGTGCAGTTGGAGGTCGCCTCGTTTACTGGCCAAAACAGCGGTGTTCTTTTTGGGGTCGTCCTGAGCCAACCATAGCGCATGGACGGGGATGGACAAGGGCTCACCCCTGTTGGTTGAAAAAATCACCAAACGTCATGCCCCTCGACGAGCCAGCGTTGACGAATCGCGTTTCCTCGGCTTCACGCTCGGCCATCAACTCGATATCGAGGGCCGATTCGAATTTTTTGATGACGTTGTCCGTTGGCCGCTTCCCTGATTCGGCGGCCTTGATCACGTTGACCGTTTCCGACATCTCTTTGGCCAACTGAACTTGGGTCCACCCTTTGGCGCTGCGAGCTCTTGCGATTCGTTTGTGAAAATCACCAACGAGTTCCTTTGCACCACGGGACATGAGGTCGTTGCGCCGAGGAGCACCACTCGATGCGGATGTTTGTTGAGCCCGTTGTAACCCCGGTGCCACGGCTTTGGGACCAAGGTTCATCTTTTCCGTGCAGCGGGAACAGGCCAACACCTCGGTTTTCCCCGTGCGGACCTGTCGCACGCTGACTTTCACCGCACCGCAAAGTTCACATTCGCCCATGGGGCTAATTCTCCGATGACCACCTTTGAACCCTTTGATGGCAGGACATGAACGTCATCCAATGACATCGAAAGCACCGGTTCGGGGAAAAAGGGGCATTGAACCTATAAACAGTGGCCGTATGGATTTGGTTGAGCACCATGAGTACGGATGTTGAACGGAGCGAACCGAGCCTTCCAAATTCACCCGAGGACGATCTTCGTGAATTGGAAGAAGCATACGCTGAACTTCGCGATGAAAGTCAGCAACTCATCAACGAGCGAAACGGCTTGGAATCCGAGGTGCGTACGCTTCGCAAGAAAATTGACCGGCTCGAGGAAAACGTCAACCTCCTCAAAATGCCACCGCTCATTATCGGCCATATCCAAGACGTTCTTGACCACGAACGGGCGATCGTACGCTCGTCAAACGGAACGGTGTTCCAAGTATCCCTCAATCAGCGCCTTGAACCCGATTTGCTCAAACCAGGGACTCGGGTGGCCTTGAACCAAGACAGTTTGTCGGTCATTGAAGTCTTGCATGAAGCGTGGGACCCGATGGTCAGCGGGGCCGAAATGGTCGAAAAACCCTCCATCACCTATGCCGATGTCGCCGGTCTCGATGACCAAGTTGAATCGGTTCGAGAAGCCATTGAATTGCCGCTTACCAAACCGGAGTTGTTCGAAAAGATCGGCATTGTCCCCCCAAAAGGCGTGTTGCTGGTTGGCCCTCCGGGTTGTGGTAAAACGCTCCTCGCCAAAGCCGTCGCGAACCACACGGATGCTACGTTCATTCGCATGGTGGGGAGTGAACTTGCTCAGAAGTACATCGGCGAGGGCGGACGCATGGTCAGGGAACTGTTTTCCCTAGCGAAGGAAAAGGCACCCAGCGTGATTTTCCTCGATGAAATTGATGCCATCGGGGCCAAGCGACTCGACGGTTCCACCAGCGGAGACCGAGAGGTTCAACGGACCTTGATGCAACTCCTAGCGGAACTCGATGGCTTTGATGCACTCAAGGATGTAAAAATCATCGCTGCGACGAATCGACCCGATATCTTGGATGACGCCCTTTTACGACCCGGCCGATTTGATCGTGTGATTGAGATTCCTATCCCCGATGAGGCCTCACGAAAGTCCATCTTGAACGTGCACCTTGGTGTCATGAACACCAAGAAGATCAGCGTCGGCCGAGTGGTCGAGCGTACCCAAGGCTATTCCGGAGCGGAACTGAAAGCCACCTGTGTGGAAGCGGGCATGATCGCCATCCGTGACGGACGGTCATCCGTCACCCAAGCCGACATGATGGACGCCATCACTCGCTTGGACAAAAAGCGAAGCCAAGGCTCGACCCTAAGATCACCCGAGGCCTTGTATTCGTGAACGGCGAGCGCCGAACATTCAAAGACCGCACCCCTAGCCATCGCTCATGGCCTCGCCCTTGGTTGAATGCGTTCCCAACATCTCGGAGGGAAGAGACCTTGCCGTCATTGACAAAATCGTTGATGCCGTGCGTGCCATCAGCGGTTGCACGGTTCTCGGTGTGGAACCCGATCACGATTATCATCGCACGGTGATCACCTTTGCAGGTTCGCCCGAGGCGGTGGTTGAGGGGGCCGTCGCCCTCATTGACGCTAGCGTTCGATTCCTTGACATGCGAAACCACCAAGGCGAACATCCGCGCCTTGGCGTGGTCGATGTCTGCCCTTTTGTCCCCCTTCGGGACATCACCATGGATGAATGTGCTGAATTGGCAAGGGAAGTGGTTCAACGGGTTGCTAAAACTCACCAGGTTCCTTTGTTTCTTTACGGAGCCGCCGCCAGTTCAGAGAGTCGACTCATGCTTTCTGCGTTACGAAAAGGAGAATATGAAGGGCTGCAATCTCGTCTGGAAGGAACCGACACCCTCCATGAAGAGAGCACCAAAATGCCCGATTTTGGAGCGATGAAATGGGACGATGTCGTTGCAAAGTCAGGAGGCATTACCGTCGGTGCACGCCCCATTCTCGTGGCATACAACGTGAACGTTGAGGAACCTGACGCCCGCGTTTCAAAGATGATCGGTTCCATCGTTCGCAGCAGCGGACGCCTCCTGAAATCGGAAACAGGAGCTACAATACGGTCCTCCGGGATGTTGACAAAGGTCCAGGGCATGGGGGTTCAATTGGAGGAATTGGGAATTTCTCAAATCTCGATGAACCTCCTCGATGCTGAAGCCTGTCCGCTCCAATTGGCCTTCAAGGTCTGCGAGAGTTTAGCATCCGATCACGGCGTTTCCTTGTGCGGAAGCGAGATTGTTGGTCTTGTCCCGCTATCGGTCATGCTTGACGCAGGGCGATACTTTGTCGGGGGAGAGCATGATGAGCAAACCTTGGTGCAGGCGGCCGTTGACGCCCTTGGCTTGAACGTGCATCACGATTTTGACCCCCAACGACACATCATAGAATGGGCACTCAAGAACGGGGTGATGGCATGAATTGGATGGACATGACCCTTCGAGAGTTTCAAGCCGCGCTCGCCTCATCCTCGCCCACGCCCGGCGGAGGCACGGCGGCCGCTGTGGCCTTGGGGCAAGCCGCAGCCCTTTCGGTGATGGTGTGCGACCTTACGTTGGGCAACGAAAAATGGAAGGAGGGTTGGAAGATTGCAGAAGAGGTTCAATTCAAAGCGATCCCCATGCTCCATCAAAGCGGCACCCTGGCAAAGGACGACAGTGATGCGTTCGACGGTGTGATGGCAGGATTCGGAATGCCAAAATCGACGGAGGACGAAATGCACGTTCGCCGCCAAGCCATCCGAAACGCGACGCTTGAAGCAGCACGCGTGCCGTTTGAAACGGCTCGACTTGCCATGGAGTTGTTGGTTTTGTTACCGGAACTGGCGGACAAAGGGAATGCCAACGCTGCATCTGACGTGGGTGTTGCCGGGCTCCTCGCCAGTGCTGCCGCGAAGGGGGCCGTGTTCAACGTCGAAATCAACCTCGAATCGCTCCCTCAAGACATGGGTCAAGAGATTCGCCGTGAACTCCCTGACATCAAGGAACGCGTCAAACAAGCATCGAGGCAGGCTATGGAGGCCGTTCGAAGCCGCATGAATTCCTGATCAACGAACGGTTGAACCCGTTGAAACATCGCCGTCGACGGTAATGAGGCGTACGTTGCCGTCTCCATCATCTGCAGCGAGCATCATCCCTTCCGAGGTGACACCACGAAGCGGGCGAGGAGCGAGGTTTTCCACAAACACCACCAATTTACCTTCCATCTCGCTGGGTGCGTAATAGGCTTTCAATCCGGCGCAGATGGTACGACCGTTTTCCGTCCCGTCATCAAGTCGAACGACGTAGAGTTTGTCAGCGTTAGGATGGTCCTCAACCTTGATGATCTTCCCGACGCGTAGATTGACTTTCATGAACGTATCAAAATCAACGTATTCAATCCCTTCGGGTGCTTCTCCTTTCATGTTTTTTCCTCCAGATTTTTTCCCACCTTTGACGCCGTGTACGGCCGAAGTATCCTCGCTCGGATCATGTTCAACGAGTCCTTCTTCGGTGGCAAGAATTTCTTCGAGGTCCAACCGGTCGAAAAGCGGCGTTGGCGGGGCGTCGCTCCACGTGAACGGCGTTTCCCATGCTACCGATTCTTCCCAGAGGACGTGTTCCACCTGCCCCGCTTGGCCAAGCGCCTGCCAAAGGCGTTGAGCACTCATGGGAAGGAAGGGTTGGGTGGTAATGGACAAAAATCGAGCGATTCGCCAGCAGAAACCAAGGGTGGCAAAACTCTCCTCGTGCCCGTCCTGAGGTTCTTTCAAATGCTTCCACGGTGCGGCGGATTGAAGGATCTGATTTCCGTATTGAGCCACGTTCATGAGGCCACGCAAAGCTTCCTTGAAGCGGTGGGCTTTGAGTGACCCTGTGACTTCTTCAAGCATCTCTTCAACACGCCGTTGGTGCACGCTGAGCGTCTCATCAGAAGCGTAGGGTTCGAACGGAGATTTGCCGGCTTCTCGGGGTAAACGGTCGCCAAGCGTGAGGACGCGATGGACAAAGTTTCCGTAGGCTGCAATGAGTTCTGCGTTCACCTTTTCAACGAAATCGGGCCAATTAAAATCCGTGTCATGATTCTCTGGCATGTTCATGGTGAGGTAATAGCGAAGCGTGTCCGGGTCGTAGCGTTCAAGGAAGGAAGGCAACCAAACAGCGTGTTTCCTTGATTTCGAAAATTGCCCTCCTGCCAACATCAAGTATTCCATCGCTGGGACATTGGTTTCAAGCACGTAATCTCCGGGGCCTGGTAGCACGACCGGTTCGTCAGCCGTACGGCCGTTTTTGGCATGGTTCAAACCGAGGATGATGGCTGGCCAAATGATGGTGTGGAACGGAATGTTGTCTTTGCCGAGGAAGTACAGATGGCGTGGGCTTCGGCCCTCTTCGTCCATCGTCCACCACCGCTTCCAAGCATCGGTTCCATCGGGGTGTTCTGATGCGAATCGTTCAGCCCATATGTTGGCGCAGGTAAAGTATCCCTGAACGGCTTCAAACCATACGTAAACGCATTTTCCGTTCCAAGTTTCCCCTTCGAGCGGTACCGAAATGCCCCAATCGAGGTCACGGGTGACGGCTCTTGGCCGCAAACCCATGTCGAGCCATTGTTTGGTCATGGCGCGAACGTTGGATTTCCAGTAGGGATGACGGTCGGCTGCGTGCTGTTCGAGGGCCTCTTGAAAGAGGTCCAAGCGATAGAACAGGTGTTCTGTTTCGCGAATCTCAACCTTAGCATCCGGATTCATTTTGGAGATCGGCGATTTGAGTTCAACCGCTTCATAGGTAGCACCGCAGGCATCGCATTGGTCGCCACGGGCACCTGATTCATCGCAGGCTGGACACGTCCCCTCAACGTAACGATCCGGAAGAAAACGTCCACCGCCTGAGGGGTCAACTTCGAAATATTGTTCCATGGTTTTTCGCTCAAACAACCCGGCTTGTTCAAGAGCCTGAAAGTTCGTTTGAACAAGGGCTTTGTGATCGGGGTCACTGGTTCGGTTGAACAAGGCGCCACCGTACTCAACACCTCGGGAATCAACGTTGGAGGACCACATGCAACCAAGGTCGTGAAGGGCCTTGGTGTTGATGGCGTGAAACGTGTCAACAACGGCTTGAGGAGAAATTCCTTGCTGCTCTGCCGTGACGGTGATGGGGGTCCCATGCTCGTCGGAACCGGAGACCATCAAAACACGGTTCCCCAAGGCTCTTTCAAATCGAAACTGGATGTCTGGAGGGAGATAACATCCGGCGACGTGACCGAGATGCAAAGGGCCGTTGGCGTACGGCCATGCCACGCACACCAAGACGTATTCATCGCTCATTAACGACCCCTCCATATCACCCAATCGTCGTTGCTTCTTGAGGTTCACCCTCTCGTTCGGATTCAAGATGGGGTCTTCTCAAACGAAGCGTCATTTTGAAGAACCCTCCTCTCGTCGGAAGGACTACACCCATCGGGGCAGGGGCCTTGAACACACTATGCTCATTGACGTTTTCAGCGGCATCACCGCATCGCAAACCACTGGGAACGGCGACCTTCGCCTTCTCGTATTCTATGTCTCCCTCGCGCTCGGCGTATCGTTTCTGTGCTCAATCCTCGAAGCGGTGGTCCTTTCAACACCGCAAACCTATGTCAACATTCTGAAAAACGAAGGGAAGCGGACCGCCCCGATGTGGGAACATCTCAAGGATGACGATTCGGTCCGACCCTTGACCGCCATCCTCACCCTCAACACGGTTGCCCACACCATGGGGGCTGCAGGCGTTGGTTCGCAAGTTCAGCAAATCTGGGGTGTCGATGTGCTCACGCTAGCATCGTTCGTTTTGACCCTTGCCGTTCTCTTCCTGTCCGAAATCGTGCCCAAGACCCTTGGAGCCGCCTATTGGAAACGCTTGTCGACGCCATCGGCCTATCTGCTCACCTGGCTCACCAAAGTGATGTTCTTCATCATCGGCCCCATTCAGGTGCTCAAATCCATTTTACCTTCCTCGGACCATGCGGTCGTCACGCGCGACGATGTGGCTGCGATGGCCGACTTGGGTGAAATTGAAGGTGCTCTGGAAACGGATGAAGAAACCATCATCCACAATCTACTTCGCTTAAGAGATATCATGATAGAAGACGAAATGACACCGCGTGTGGTCCTCAAGACGTACGCGGCGGACGCTACCATCCGGGAAGTGCTCGACGGAAACACCATCCTCCGATTTTCACGGATCCCGGTCTATGAAGACAACATCGACAATGTTCTCGGCTTGGTCATTCGTTCCGACATTTTGATGGCCGCCAGTCGTGATGAGTGGGACTTGACCCTTCGAGAGATGATGAAACCCATTTTGACGCTCGAACTGGGTTCAACCATTGAGGATGCGCTGGACACCTTCCTCACCAACAAACAGCAATTTGCGTTGGTGAAAGACGAATTCGGAGGAACATCGGGCATCTTGACCATGGAGGACGTCATGGAGACGCTCCTTGGCAAGGAAATCGTTGACGAACTCGATGAAGTGGAAGACATGCGCGAACTCGCCCGTGAACAAGCTGCTCAATCTGAAGATGAATGAGCCTCCAACCAATCTGCCACGATGCGCTCCCGTTCCTCATGGGCGTAAGCCCCCGAGTGGCGCAACGTATCGAGTTTCACGAGCGTGAAGTCTGAAGAACGGCCACGCTTGGACATCGCCGCTACCAAGCGCTCGTGGTGAACGGCTCCTAAGCGTTCATCCGGGTTCGCTTGCACCACCAAAACCGGCTCATGGGGCAATCCCCAAACGGGAACATCGGCATCGGAGAGGCGATGCAAACGGGGTTCTCCGTTAATGGCGTACACATGGCGGAGGGTTTTGGACAGCAAAGCTGACCGAAGGAGCGAAGGAACACGGAGCAAGTTGCACGTTTCATCAAAGATTTCCGAGTAACCCGTCATGGGTGATTCAAAGACCCATCCAGCCCAACGCGTCCCAAAGTCGAGTTCATCTCGCCGTTTACTTAACCGAAGACCCAAAAACCCGCCCATGGAATGTCCGTAGAAGAACACCTTTCGGTCAAACAACCAAGGTTCCTCCACCGACAAGGCATTGGCCGCCCCAATAACCAACGTGCAGGATTGTTCGGCGGTCCATTTCAATAATTTTCCAGAACCACCGTGATTCGGCAAATCAAACATCACCACGTTCCATCCGTCCTGCATGAAGGACTCCAATCTCCCTACCATCCGTTGGGACGAGGCCGTCCACCCGTGGGCCATCCAGAGGGTCGGTTTCTCGATACTACCTCGCCAAAAGTAGGATTGGATCTCAACACCGTTGATCACCTGAAGTTGGGGGTTCCAGTGAGGCTCATTCAAAGCCGGTTTACGGCGGGACGGAGCTCGAAACGACCACTGCGTCATCAATTCGAGATAGAACAACAACACGGTGCTGCTCGCCACGCCAAGCGCCAGCCACGGTGAAACATGCGAACCTGCAAAAGTCAATCCCAAGCCAAGAACAAGCGTGCTAAACGGGAGCCAATGATTTCGCCGTCGAAACGCATTAAGCATGAACACCGCGACCGGTTTGTAGGAAGGGTTCAATCTTCTTGAGGCGTTGTTTCTTCGCTCTTCTCCGAGTCCTTTTGTTCCTTTTTGGTCTTGCGCTCTTCCTGTCGCTTCAGCAATTGGTCACCGAAATTGCCCATGTTTTCGAGGCGGGCCCAAATTCCAGTGGCTTTTTCCTCTTCCGAAGGCACATACTTGACCAAAAAGGCGCGGAACAGCATGTCATAGAGGCCTTGACCCATCTCACTACCGTTGCGGAGGAACCGGTCAATGAACCACAAAATGATGAAGACGGCCCCAAGGGAGAAGAAAATGATGGCTGCCGTGTTGTCGGCTTCACTCAAATTTTGAAACTGCGTGGCCACCATGATCAGACCGACAAGGGAGAGGAGACCGGCAGTGTTGGCCAGAATCCCGTGGAGGAACAAGGGGTTGGTCCCGTCGCCACGAACGAATTTGGTGCGGGAAACAAACTGTCCCAAGTTTCGGCTGAATTTCATGGGAATCACCACCGTGTTGAGCACGATAACGGCGAAGCTGGTTGCAAAGAGAATGGTGGTCACGATGCCGGTGTCAGAGGCTGCAATGAAGAGAGCGGCGAAGAGCACCCCGAAGTTGATGATGAAGTTCACGAGCCACGAAATTCGACGGTTCATGCCGGAGGCCAATTCGTAATCATCGCTCAAGCCCATGGGGCGGGCTTTGGGAGCTTTGGCTTTGGCTTGCTTCGCCTTGACCGCTTTCGCTGCAGGTGCAGCTTTGGCCACGGCTTTCGCTGCAGGTGCGGCTTGCGCCACAACTTTGGCTGCGGCTGGTTTCTTTTCTTCGGCGCCGGCGCCGGCTTTGTCAAGCAATCCCATGGTATTCACGCATCCTTGTATTGTTCACCGATCTGGCGATAAATTTCGTAATCCGGTGAAGCCACGAAGGCTTCGATGGATTCGGCTGACATGTTACCAAGTTGGTCGTCAACCATGGCAAAGAAGACGGCGCGAGTGGCGTCATCCGTCGTTCCCAACGTTTCGGACACCGCTCGATAAATGGCAAAGTCCTCGCTCGCAACGAAGGCGTCTACGATCTCTTCGGGGAGGTGTTCGCCGAGCAAATCGTCCACAATACCGACAAATTGTGCGAACAAATCGTCGTCATCCGTCGAAGCGGAAGCGGTTGCAACTGGGGCTGGAGGGGCCTCTCCTCCCGCCTTCAAGGCCTTACGTTGGGCCATAAGTGCCTGCAAGGTGGGTGTGAGTTCTGCCAAGGCTTCCTTGTCGCCGATGGATTTCGCTTCTTGATAGAGCGGTTTGAGGGAGCGGAGTTCGTGTTCCACGCGCTCAAGTTCCGACATTTCCGAGGCCGGTACATCCTCTTCAATGAGTTCCACCGTTGGCGCATCCCGTATCTCCGCTACTTTTTCGTTCACGGCTGCTTTTCGCATCACGATGATTTCACGGTCCAACGAATGTCCAAACCGGTCTGCATAACGGTCGAGGAGTGAACCGGCTTCTTTGTTGCTGATGCGGTCGATGTGCCCGTAAATTTGTTGGAGGGGTTTTTCTGACCGCTTCGCCCACAGTTCGTTGTAGCCTTTTTCTTCGGCAATCCCCGACAACGTGGTCCCAGGGTCATTGACCGGGGCAGGAACAACGGGCGATGGAAGCGGGACGGTGGCCTCGGGCAGAGGGGCGGAAGGGAGCGGAGCTGGAGCAGGAAGCGGGGCTGGAACGGGTGCCTGGCCAGGGAGAGGCGGCAAAGCCGTACCGGGTGCGGGCATCGGCAAAGGGGCTGGCATGCCTACGGGAGGAGGTAAATTCGGCAAGGGCAATGGCGCGTCGGCGTCTTTTGATTTCTTGCCCCGTCGCAGTCCCAAGATGCTCACCTCGTCCCAAGGGAGGAGAAACCACCCTTGAACCTTACCTCACCCTGAAACCGTTCCGTGCAACTTCAGGAGTCCGACGCTTTCATCAAACGAAACGAGCCCACCCCTTCAGCACAAGGAACGTGGCCCCTGATTCATGCGTCGTGAATTGTGAACCCGTTTGACTCTCGTACCGTTGATCACCGAACTGGGCAATCGCATCGTCCACGGTCCATTCCAGTCGGTGAACCGGGTCCATTCCAAGCACAAACGCTTCGTCAAGCGGGTTGTACGGGTTGGAACCGTCCGGGTCCAGTCGGGCGAGAGGAAATTCACTGACACGCATGCCGGATTTTCCGTGAAGCGAAGTCGGCCATCGGATTTGCCGCCTGACGTCGATGGTGACCACTTCATCGGTTTCACCGGCATTGCCAAGCACCACCGATGCATCGGCTTTCAAGAGATTGAGAAATAACCCTTGATAGTTCCCGAGGAGGTCGAACTTTCCTTCTTTCAATCGTTGCACACGGGCATCGTGGTCCATCAGTTCCGCTAAGCGTTTAATGGCGGAGGCTGACCGCTGCGACGTCACGCCTTCCCGGTCTTGAAGCGATTGCAATTCGGCCTCAAGCGCTCGTAAACGCGCTGCGCTTCCCTCGTCACCCCGATGAATGGCGCGCAGGTCGTCAATCATGGCGTCCATTCCACTCCGGATTCGTTGAGTCCACCCTTTCGCGTCTGCATCGTGATACCGCGCCAACCCGCCTTGCACATCTACGCCTTCGCCTCGAATGTGCGAAACCAGTTCTCGTCGTGCCTCCGAGTCAAGATGGAACAGGTTGGGGTCACGATAGTGAAGATGGAACCCGCGATGTCCGGAAAAGGTCACTTGGAGATGGTCTTCTTTGAAACCAAATTCCGGCTCAAGAAAATCGTTCCACAACGACCAGGCTTGTTCTTGAATCACGGCCAGCATGCCAGGAAAGTCCTTGTCCGTGACACCCGGAAGATGGTCTCCGTCCAAGTCGAAGATCAAATCCGCACCTTGCCACAATTTGTCCGCCATTTTCAATTCGTGAGGTCGGCGCCAATAGGCCGTTGAATAGAAACAAGAGTGCATGGCTCGCTGCGAAAGAAAATCTTGCACTTGGCCGACATCGGAGAAGGCTTTGTGACGAAGGGGGGGCGCTCCTCCAAACGGGATGAACATCCATTCTCGGGTCCGCAACCGAGGAGGCGACCATAGCGTAGCCTGACGGTAGTATTGACCGAATCGGTGTGCGACTGTGGCCCAACCGGTCGACATGGGTTCCCCTCAAACCGACCATCGGTTGAGGGTTCTTGAACACCACCCTGTCACTCAGGTTTCATCCAGAACCGTTCATCTGCGGATGAAACTTCAGTGGCCGTATCGGCACCGGTGGCTTCGACATAATGGTCCCAGCACATGTAGTACTTGTCCACCACCATGGCGTTGCCAAAGGTTAGACGCACCCCACATGTGTGGCACCGAGGGCCCAATTCGCCGTTGGGGGCTTGGGCGAGTTGAATGTGTTCGTGGGGCATGAGCATCCTTCCTTGTGAATTGGGGGGGCTTCCTAGTCTTTGAACTTGAGGGAGGTTCACCATTCTGTTGTTTCAAACTCAGAACCTGCCACCCACGCCAATAAATCCAAGGCCACCACGCACGATTCGGCAACTTCTGGGAGAGGGTCGTTGGTGTATCGTTTCAACGTCTCAACCACCGAACGATCCCCAATCGCCCCCATGGCCTCGGCTGCTTCGTGACGTACCATCACATGTTCTGACACGTCTTCGAGGCGTTCAGTTAGCGTTGGAAGAGCAACGGGATTTTGCATTTGTCCCAACACATACGCGATTTCGTGGCGAAGAAGAGCACTGTTGCTGGAAAACCCTTCGCACAAGGCGAGGCAAGCGGCGTCGGTGCGCTGGTTTCGCAACGAAAACACGGCCCTCATGCGCTGAAACATGGGTTCGGCCTCGTTGCAGAGGACGGCGGTCCACTCCTCAATGGCCCCCGTTGGTTTTGGCGGCGCAGGGTCGACGGAGCCGTATTGGCTGACCTGGGGCTTTCGTTCACCACCGTCCATTTGCTTCACCTCATGGTGCCCCAATGAATTGGAGTTCACCTACATCAAAATCGGCTCGTATCATGCCGATACGTTGTCCTTCTCGAATGAATTTTCGAATCGAGTTCCGGCCCTCGTCCCTGTAATCGATGGTGCGGTCGTTGACATACATGCTAACGAAGCGTTGGTTGGTGTCGTCATCGATACCACGGCCCCATGCTTTCGCAAACTCAAGGGCCTCATCAGGTGAATTCAAAGCGTATTCAATGCTCATTTTCGTGTATTTCGTGATGTCCTCCATCACCTCCACGCCGAGATCTCGACGAACGACGTTACCCCCGAGCGGCATGGGCCAATTGTCGGTGGTGGAATTCCACCATTTTCCGAGGTCGACCAAGACGTCCAAATCATGCTCGACGTAGGTCAACTGTCCTTCGTGGATGATCAAGCCGCTGATGTAGGTGTCATCGAGGATTCGCGGAATGATCTCGTCGAAGGGAACCACCTCGACGTTCACCTCGCCCCAAGCAAGCCGTAAACCAAGGTAAGCGCTGGTTTTGAGCCCGGGCACGGCGATGATTCCGGCCCGAGCCTCCTGCTCGGAAACGCCTTGCTTACACACCACCATGGGACCGTAGCCCTCTCCCATCGACGCACCGCAATTCATCAAGGCGTAATGGTCAGCGATGTCAGGGTAAGCGTGGATGGAAACCGCCGACACCTCGAGGTCTTGATTCATGGCTCGGTGATTGAGCGTCTCAATGTCCTGAAGCTCGTGGACGAAGGTGTATCCTGGTGTGGGAAATTTACCGGTGGTCATGGCGTGAAACATGAACGCATCATCGGGATCGGGGCTGTGGCCAATGCGCACAATTCTGTTACCGTCTTCATCCAAGGGGAGTTCGACCACCATGACCGTTCCAACGGCGCACCCTTCAAGAACCAACCGTTGCATTTTCAAAACAACGAAGGTCAATCCCAAGCAAATTCTGCGGGTTCCGCCATGTTGCAAGCCTGTTGCAAAAAGCGAAACAGTCCCTGTAGATGATGCGAATTCAGGCGATTGAAGACCTCGCCGTAATATTGGTCGAGGCGTTGATGGGTTAAATCGGATTTGGTCGACGACCATTCAATCACGGAACGGCGCCGTTGAGCGTCCGTCTCAAAAGCCACAAGGTTGTCCAGCAACGCTCCGTGAGCTTCTTTCAAGGCCTCCACGGGGGTATCCCTGCGTGCGACAAAAACACCGAAAATCATCGGTAGGTTTTCGAGTTCCATCCACGCCTTGCCCAAATCAAGTTGCACCATTTCCGGCACTTCCCGTGCTGCTTGAAGGGCACGGTCACCGATCAACAGCGCACCATCGGCCAAAGCCATCATGGAGTCGTAGTCGGGACCGGTGCTGACGTAGTTGACCTTTAATCCACGCTGAGTGATCAAGTGTTTCAACAACGCCACGGAGGTGGCTGAATCGGTGGGAAGAGCAATCGTTTGCATGGATTCCAAAGGAACGGCGCCAAACAGGAGAACACTTCCAACTTCGCCTTGGCTGCCAATGCCAATATCGGGAAGCAAGACAAGTTCGTCGGCGTGTTTGGCGTAATCCGCAGCAGGAATGGGCGCCAAGATGCAATCCCGACGCAAGACATGGCCGGTCAACCACGAGGGAGGTGCGGAGAGCACGTTCCAGGTATCGGGGAGGCCGTAGAAAAGCGGGTCGCAATTGATGAAGGCCACCCGACCGATGGTTCGCATCCATGTCGTGGTGGTCATGCGCATTCCTCACTGCGCCATGGGCAACGCCCGTCGTGACACGGGGGCGGGGGGGACGTAATTCTCGAAGCGTGAGTAGGTCGTGTTCCGCTGAACCGGGACACAGTTCGCATCTTGAATCAAACGAGCGAGCTTGGAACGGTTGTGATCGAGCGGGGCGGTTGAACCAGCAAGGTGCATGATGGACTCCTTTTGAACGGTCCCGTCAATATCGTCAGCACCGTACTGGAGAGCGAGTTCAGCAAGGTGATCGCCGATGTTCATGCGATACGCCTTGATGTGAGGCAGGTTGTTCAACATCAACCGAGAGACAGCAATGGTTCGCAAGATTTCGGAACCGGTGGACAGCTGTGCTTCGGGCAATCGTGTGTGGTCCGGCAAGAAGGGATAAGGGACAAAGCATTGGAAACCGTTGGTCTCGTCTTGCAATTCGCGAAGGGAAATCATGTGTTGAAGTCGTTGCTCGAGACGTTCAACCGTCCCGAATAGCATCGTGCAGTTTGAAGGGAGCCCAATCTCGTGCGCTTCGCGATGAATCCGAAGGTACTCCGCTGAACTTTCCTTACCGTTGCAAATGATGGCGCGAATGTCATCATCAAGGATTTCCGCCCCCCCGCCGGGTAGGGAGGTCAAGCCGGCGTCTTTGAGGCGTTGCAACACCGATTTGGTAGAGAGGTTGGAGCGTTGAGCCAAATGCTTGATCTCGACCGCTGTGAGGGCCTTGATGGAAATGGAGGGATACCGTTGCCGTGTTTCTCGGAACATGGCTTCGTAGTGGGTCACGTCCCACTCCGGGTGCAAGCCTCCTACCGAATGAACTTCATCCACGGCATGAGCGTAGCGACCAACGTCCTCTACGTACGCTTCAACGCTCAAGGCGTAGGCATCGCTTGCCTTTGGCCCTCGGCGGAAGGCGCAAAATCTGCACGCAAGCACACAGACGTTCGTTTGATTGATGTGTACGTTGGAATTGAAGAAGGCTTGACGGTCAAACCGGGCTTCACGGACTTCGTTCGCCAATGCACCCAATTCGGGTAGGTTTGGGTGTTCAAACAGAACCATGCCGTCTTCAAGCGTGAGCGGCTCGTTGCGAGCCAACTTCCTAACAATTGCCTGGAGGGGCACGGACCATCGCTCAACGTCGGCCAGCCGTTGGTGAAGTCGAACAGGCCAATCGGCGTGTTCTCCTGCCCCGTTTTGGGCGTTGACGCCGGCAACCATGGGCAACGGATTCAACACGCCTTGATGAAGATGTGCTTTCCTTCGTCATCGCGTTTTCACGGCGAGGAATTTTGACTTGACGATCAATTTTCTGAATTCCTCAATGATGAAGACGCCCGAGGCGACCAAGACGATGATGCCCCAGTCGTTGGACGAAAGCGAAGTGGTGCTCAACAGGTTCCCGACTTGAATGCCGACCAAAGGAATCGAGGCGTCCGCCAGCTGAACGAAGAACAAGAGGAGGCCGCCCGAGATGAGAAGCGCCAAATTGATGGCTCGATTGGAAAACAAGCCCAATTCAAAGACGCTTTGTTCATTCGAACGGCAATTGAGCACATTGAACAGTTGGAAGACGATAAACACGGAGAAGGTCATGGTCTGTGCGTGCTCAAAGTGGCGATCGGCGTAGACTTGCCAGTCGTCAATCGCCCCGAGGTCACCGGCTTCGCATTGAGCCACGTCAAAGGCCGTGGTGCTCGTTTCGGTGGGCAGCATCTCGCATTGAGCAAGGCCCCCCCCTGCCAGGTAGAAAATCGCCAAAGTGCCGGTCACCATCACGATGCCCAAATAGAAAATCAGCGAGATGTCCTTGCCGTTGGGCAGGCTTTCGTCGACCGGCCGAGGAGGTTGTTCCATCACGTTACCGTGTTTCTTTTCCACACCCAAAGCCACAGCAGGTGGCCCGTCCATGAGGATGTTGATGACCAAGATTTGAGTCGCTGTGAGCGGAATGGATTCGGGCCCGAACAGGATGGTCGCAAGAACCAAAAGCAACACGGCGGCGACATTGGTGGAAACTTGATAGCGGACGAAATTTCGAATATTTTGGTAGATTTTCCGCCCCTCTTCGATGGCGTGAACGATGTTGGCAAAGTTGTCGTCCTGAAGCACCATGTCGGCTGCATCTTTGGCAACGTCCGTCCCCGCGATGCCCATGGCAACACCGATGTTCGCCCCCGAAAGTGCGGGAGCGTCGTTGACGCCATCGCCGGTCATGGCGACGATCTCACCTTGGGCTTGAAGTGAAGACACAATGCGCATTTTTTGATCGGGGGTCACGCGCGAGTAGATGGCGATGTTGCCAGCCATCTGCTCAAGTTCTTCGTCGGACAATTCACTCAAATCCTTGCCGTCAATTGAATTGAGGCCACCGGCTTCAATGTTGAGTTCTCGACCGATCGCTGCAGCGGTCATTCGCTGGTCGCCGGTGATCATTTTGACCTTGATACCTGCACGCTGGCAGGTCGCAATGGCGTCTTTAACCTCAGGGCGTGGTGGGTCCATAATGCCGATTAATCCAAGGAACGCAAGGTTAGATTCCACCGTTTTCATGTCCTCAAGGCTTTCGTCCTTGCCAAACGGTCGGGCAAAGAGGGCAATGACCCGCATGGCCTTTGAACCCATTTCGTCGTTCATGCGAACAATGGCCGCACGGTCATCATCGGTGAGTGGAACGACCTGGTTGTCAACGATTTTTGATGTCATCAACGGTTTGTACCCTTGAATGCTTCCTTTTGAAAAGACCCATCGATTCCCTTGGTATTCGTGAATCACGCTCATGCGTTTGCGATTTGAATCAAAGAAAAATTCGTTGAGGCGGGGGTGGCGATGGGAGAATTTTTTCACATCGCCGTTGATTTTCCAGCCGGCCACCGCGCAGGCAGAATCCGTTGGGTCGCCGATGGCTTGCCACAGACCGTCAACTTTGGTGATGGTGGAATTGTGACACAGGGCTAAACAAGCGCTGAGGAGACGGAAACCCATGTCGGATTGATGAGCTTGCAGATCATCATCGGAGAGTTCAACCCCGTTGCGAACCAAGTGGCCGTTGGGCGTAAAACCCTCGCCAGAGACTCCGAAATCTTCGTCGAGGGTGAAAATTTGGCGCACCGTCATTTGATTCTTGGTGAGCGTGCCCGTTTTATCAGAACAGATAACCGTGGTTGAACCAAGCGTTTCAACCGCCTTCATGCGACGAATGATGGCCTTGTGGCGCGCCATGTTTCGCATCCCGAGGGAGAGCGTGATGACCAAGATGATGGGCAATCCTTCGGGTACGATGGCGACAAAGATGGCGATAGCGACAATGAACTGCTGGACTGCTACTTCTTTCAAGTCCACGCCGGGTTTCCCGTAGGAGACGACGAGGTTCAATGAAACGAGCAACACCGCAACGATGAGCGCAATGAAACCAAGGAACCGACCAAGACTTTCCAATTTCAATTCCAGCGGCGTTTTGGGCGTGGTGCTTTCGGCGAGATTTTTGGCAATTTTGCCCAATTCCGTTTCCATGCCGGTGGCCACCACCAACCCCAGGCCTCGCCCCGAAGAAACCGTGGTTCCCATGTAGGCCATGTTGGTGCGATCGGCGAGAACTGCGTCACGGTCACGTGCCTCCACCGATTTTCGGACGGTCAGCGATTCTCCCGTTAACGCCGATTCGTCGATTTTGCATTGTTGGGAACGCAACATGCGAACGTCAGCTGGCACTTTGAGTCCCTGTTCCAACGCCACGATGTCCCCCGGAACCAATTCTGACGTCGGGATTTCGCTTTCAAAGGTTCCACGAATCACCACGCAAGTTGAAATTGACATTTGTTTCAGCGAATCCATCGCTTGTTCGGCCTGTCCTTCCTGCCAAAAACCAAAGAAGGCGTTTGCGGTTAAGACGATGAAGATGAAAATCGCATCGCCCGGTTGGTCCGGATGAATGGCCAAGGCCACCAAAGCGGCTCCAATGAGCAGATAATTCAACGGGTCGTTGTATTGGGAGAGAAAGCGAAGGATGGCCGGTGTTTTCTCTGGCTCAGCGAGTTTGTTAAGACCGTATTTTGCGGTCCTCGACATCACTTCCTCCATCGAGATGCCCTGCTCAGAGCTGTCCTGTTCAACCAAACAATCCTCGGCGGACATGGCGTGCCAAAATCTCTCCATGATGTTTCACCCTTGGCCTGAAACACGTCCAAACCGTTCCGCTGGTCGTATCGGTTCCCTATTATATTGCGCGGTGGGGTCCCATCCAAAGACTCTATATTTGTTCAAGCGGAAAAGGCGCAGTCTATACCTACTCGGACGGAGTGCCACGGCCATGAGCGCCACGGGTGAACCGTACATCCCTGCCCACGAGTCTCCGCTCGAATTGACCACGAGGGTGATTCTGGTCGGCATCGTGTTGGGCGTCCTGATGACGGCCGCCAATGCCTACCTCGGTTTGTATGCGGGCATGACCGTTTCAGCAAGCATCCCAGCAGCCGTGATGTCCATGATCATTCTACGGACGATGTTCAAAGACGTGTCCATTCTTGAAAACAACGCTGTTCAGACCATGGCCTCGGCCGGTGAATCGTTGGCCGCGGGCGTGATTTTTACCGTTCCTGCCTTGTTGGTCATGAACATCTGGGTGAGCATTCAGTGGATGGAGACCCTCATCATCGCCACCCTGGGTGGTTTGCTCGGGACCATGTTCACCATTGCCTTGCGCCGGTTGTTCATCGTTGAGGAGGCACTCCCCTATCCCGAGGGGGTGGCCTGCCGCGAAGTCCTTGTGGCCGGTGAAGAGGGCGGGGAAGGAGCGCTGGCCATCCTCTACGCGCTGGCCATTGGTGGTATCTACGGCTTGATGGTCAAAGGGTTTGAAGTCACGCACCACACCGTGGAAGGCGCCGCCTCGTTCATCTCGACTCGCCTTTATGCGGGCATGGACCTCTCCATTGCCTTGCTGTCGGTGGGCTACATTGTGGGCATTCGAATCGCTTCGTTCATTTTCTTCGGTGGCGTGTTGGGTTTCGGTTTACTCGTTCCCATGTACGGCCTCGTCTACGGTTGGCCAGCAACGGACTCGTTGGTTGATGGTTTCTACAGCATTTGGTCAACCCAAGTTCGCTACGTCGGCGTCGGGGCGATGGTGGTTGGCGGGATCTACACCCTTTGGTCAATGCGAAAAACCATCATTACGGGACTCTCGAAGGCCTTTGTCAAAACCGAGGGGGCTGACATGGAACTCCCCCGAACCGAACAAGACATTCCGATGAACCATGTATTCATGGTGTGCAGTGTTCTCGTGGTGCTCACCTTCTTCTTTTACTGGTGGGCCACTGAATCGCTGGTTCTGGCCCTCGCCGGCGCGTTGTTCCTGGCCTTCGTTGCGTTTTTCTTCGCAGCGGTTGCGGGCTACATCGCCGGTGTGGTCGGTTCGTCCAATTCCCCCGTATCCGGGATGACCATCGCCACCCTCCTGTTCACGGTCGGTTTGGTGTACATCGTCGGCGATGTCATGCTCGGCATGGCTCGCCAAGATCTGATGTATGCGACCCTGCTCATCGCCGCCATCGTCGCCTCCAGCGCCGCCATCGCCGGGGACGTGATGCAGGACCTCAAAACCGGTCATATGTTGGGAGCCACGCCTAAGCGACAACAAGTGGCCGAAATCATTGGAGTGCTCACCGGTGCCGTGGTCATTGGACCCGTGCTCTCACTGCTTCACGATGCGTTTCGAATCTCCCAAACCGCTTGTCAGATGAACCCGCTGCCCGGCGACCCGACCTGCTCAAAGGCGCTGTTTGCCCCCCAAGCCGAGCTGATCGGTGCCATTGTCCAAGGTGCCTTTGGTGGTGACCTCAACATTCAGATGGTCGCCTTGGGTGCCGCCATTGCGATTGCGCTCATCCGATTGCAAATGCCGGTGATGAGCGTGGCCATCGGCATCTACCTTCCGTTGGGCTTGTCGGTGCCCATCATGACCGGGGGCATCATCTCTCACGTGCTGCTGCGGAGCGCCCACCTTCGAATCGACGGTGTTTTGCGAGACGAACCGTCGCCTCGAGCCCAGGCAGCAGCAAAAGAGGTGGAAAGCCGGGGCGTGCTCATTGGAGCGGGTTTCATCGCTGGAGAATCCATCATGGGCGTGTTGATTGCCATCCTCATCGTGGCGAAAATTGACCTGCCCGAACTCTTTGGAATTGGGACGCTGAATAACGTCCTTTCCTTGGCCTTCTTCGCTTGGTTCATGGGCGTCTTCATTTGGCTGGCGTCCCGAGCCCTTCCCAAAGGTGGCTCGCTCGCCGGGGATGCGGTGATGGTGACCGCCGATGCGGTTCGAAACATGATCGATGCCTTGCAACCGAAAAAGCCGTGACGTCGCCCCGATAGCACAACCAGCAGCGTCACAACCATCAAAGGCCATCCATGCAGGCCTTCGTCCGCGGGTGCTGCCATGACCTCCACCGACGAACTACGAGAACTTGCCCGAAAATGCCGCGTCCACATCGTGAACATGGTCCACCGTGCTCAAGCGGGTCACCCGGGAGGATCCCTCTCTGAAATCGACCTTCTGGTTGGCCTGTACAAAACCACGCTTCGGGTTCGGCCCGACGACCCGGATTGGGATGACCGGGACCGATTCATTCTCTCCAAGGGTCACGCCTCCCCTGGTATGTATGCTATTTTGGCGGAAATGGGCTTCATTTCCGTGGATGACCTCGCCTCCTATCGCGTGTTGGGCGGGATTTGTCAAGGGCACGTCGACATGAAATGGTGCCCCGGCGTTGATTTTTCGGCGGGCTCCCTCGGCATGGGTCTCTCATTCGGCATGGGTTCCGCCATCGCCGGCCGACTTGCTGGAAGCGAGCGACAGGTGTACGTGATGCTCGGCGACGGCGAAATCCAAGAGGGAAGCGTGTGGGAAGCCGCCATGGCTGCCGCCCACCATGAACTGGGCAACCTCAACGTCATCCTTGACCGTAACCGAATCCAAAACGATGATTTCTGCGAAGCCCAGATGCGCATGTTCGACATCCCTGCCAAGTGGAAAGCCTTCGGATGGAACGTCAAAGAGATCGACGGCCACAACATGGACGAGGTCGTTGAAGGATTGAACTTCCTTTCCTCGACCAACGACGGACCGTCCGTGCTCATCGCTCACACGGTGAAAGGCCACGGCGTGTCCTTCATGGCCGACAACCCTGCCTTCCACGGAGCGGCACCCAACGACGAGCAGTACGCTCAAGCCATGGCTGAACTGGGCGAGGTGGTGGCATGACGAAGATGGCCGCCACCCGTGATGGCTACGGTGACGCCTTGCTTGAGCTGGCGAGCAACCCCAAGGTTGTCGTTCTTGAAGCCGACCTCGGCAAATCGACGAAGTCCCTCCACTTCCGCAAAGCCCACCCCGAGCGAACCGTTTCGTGCGGCATTGGAGAGCAGAACATGCTCTTGGTTGGGGCGGGTTTGGCCGCTTCCGGCTACATCCCGTTTGCGAGCACCTTTGCCATCTTTACCGAACGGGCGTTCGAGCAAATGCGCAACGGCGTAGCCCGTCCGAACTTGGCCGTGCACGTTTGCGGAAGCCATGGCGGCACCCACACGGGCACCGATGGTTCCTCGGCTCAATCGATTGAGGACTTGGCCATTTACCGAACCCTGCCCAACGTCATCGTCATGCATCCCAGCGACGTCGTCTCCACCAAGGTCCTGACCATGCAGCTGGCTGAAACCAACGCCCCTTCCTACACCCGCACGGCTCGCAACAAAACCCCCGTGCTTTACGAGGGCCGAGAATCCGACATCAAGATCGGAAAAGGCATTGTGCTCAGCGAAGGCCGCGACGTTGCCATCGTCGCCTGCGGCGTCATGGTCTCGGAGTCCATGAAGGCCGCCGAAGCCCTCGCCAACGAAGGCATCCACGCCACGGTCGTTGACATGCACACCCTCAAGCCCTTGGACGGCGACCTCATCGACCACTTGGTCGCTTCCTGCGGCGCCATCGTCACGGCGGAGGACCACAGCGTCATCGGCGGATTGGGCGGTGCCGTGGCCGAACACCTCACGGCCAACACCTTCGCTCCGCTGGAACGCGTTGGGGTTCAGGACCGCTTTGGCGAATCCGGACAATCCGATGAAATGCTTGACGTGATGCAAATCTCCGCTCCGTTCATCGCCGAGGCAGCCAAGCGGGCCATCGCACGAAAGGGCTGAATCCCGACGAACGCCCGCAGGGGAGAGTTCATAGAACCCCGTCATAGCGGGCAATCATGGAGTTCTTCCTTGACACCGCTGACGTCGATGAAATTCGTGAAATCGCTGCTTGGGGCATCCTTGACGGCGTGACCACCAACCCGTCCCTCATCAAGAAATCCGGTCGAGACTTCAAGGAAGTCGTTCGTGAAATCGCTGGCATCTGTTCGGGCCCCATCTCTGCTGAAGTCACGGCCATGGACACCGAGGGCATGGTGGCTCAGGGCCGTGCGCTGAAAGCCGACCTCCCAGACAACGTCATCATCAAAATTCAATGCACCCCAGAAGGGCTCGCCGCCACCAAGATCCTCACCGAGGACGGCATTGACACCAACGTGACCCTGATTTTCTCGGCCTCGCAAGCCTTGATGGCTGCGAAAGCCGGCGCCACCTACGTTTCCCCGTTCATCGGACGCATCGACGACACCGGTCACGACGGCATGGAGCTGATTGCGGAGATCATGAACACGTGGGCCAACTACGACTTGGACACGAAGGTGCTCGCCGCCTCCATCCGTCATCCCACGCACGTGCTGCAGTGCATTCAACTGGGTGCCCACACGGCCACGATGCCCGCCAAGACCTTCCGCCAGTTGATGAGTCACCCCTTGACCGATAAGGGCCTCGAAGGTTTTATGCGCGACTGGGCCGAGGTTGAGAAAGCCGGCAATGCCTGAACCTCACTCATGCATCGTTCATGGGTAACGACCCACTGATGGGAGTTGAAACTGGGGCGCCTAGTCCAACCTTGCTCTCGCTAAGATTGAGACGGAGTTCCGAACGTTGCTCAGGCTTCAGCGAGAAGCGAGCGTCAGGTTCTTCCACATGTCCTCAGGGACTTCCATGGCGAGTCGCAGACCGCCCATGGCCCCCAAGCGAACGGGGTCGTCCACGACGTGAACGTTGACGTCACCCATGTCCGACAAACGGCGCTCGATCATGGCGCCAAGGCCCTTGATGCATGAACCGCCACCAGCGAGGACCATGTTTCGGCGGAACTCGTCGTGGAATTCGGGGTTCGAGCCCGCAATGAGCTTCTTGACGTTCTCCACGATCGGGTCCACGATGGATTCGCAGGCGCGCTGCATGCAGTCGGTGATATCGAGCGTCATGGCCTTCCCTTCAATGGAGAAGTCGACCATCACGGGGTTCTCTGGGGTGGCCGTGGACACGAAGGAGTACTGTTCCTTCCAGCGGCGGGCCATGTCCTTGGTGATTTGAGCACCGTTGTACTTGGCTTGAATTTCCTTGATGAGTTGATTGTCGACGTAGTCGCCGGCGTGACCGGTGTGCATCTGGTCACCGGGACCGGGGATGGTTCCGTAGACACGACACAGGTCGGCGGTACCGGCGCCGATGTCGATGACCAAGGTGTGGGTGATCATGTCCAGGGCGTAGGCGACGGCAAAGGGTTCGGAGATGATCATGGCCGAGTTCACGGAGCCGGCGGCAGCATCGAAAATGGCCGTCTTGTCGACGTGACTGGCTTCAGCGGGTGCACCGATGACGGCGACCACACGGTCGTAATCTTCAGGGTCAGCCAAACTGATGAGGTGGGTGATGAAGTGAGCGATGTACTCCCGGTCTTCGGGCGTGTCCTTGATGACACCGAGTTCGAGAGGGCGGAACAGGTTGAGGGCCAATCGGTTTTTGAG
Source organism: Candidatus Poseidonia sp. (assembly GCA_016779705.1). GTDB lineage: Archaea > Thermoplasmatota > Poseidoniia > Poseidoniales > Poseidoniaceae > Poseidonia. Next base: position 28,755 of record JADHNB010000006.1, read on the forward strand.
GGCCTCGTTACCGAAGAGCACATCCCGCTTGAGGAAGTTTCGAGCGATGGGGTCTTTGGGCGTCCCAATGACCGTCAATTCTTCCACTTCGTGACCGTCAGAAGAAACCATCACGGAGCGGAAGGTTCCCAAATCAATTCCGATATACAACACATCTTTCGCCATAGGCTCACCGACTTTCGGATAGTGCTTGAGTTTATGAAGAGTCCCCAAATAAATTTACGACGAACCCTCAAGAAAGTGAGGCGGTTTCGCCTTTCGCCACCTATAGAACAGGGGATTCGCCCGTACTTATACTCTTCAACACCACGCTTCGCAAGCCTGACAATACCACGCAGCATATTCCGGATACAAGTCCGCCATAGCACCGCAGTTGGTGCATTCCTTGAGGGTGTTTGCACCGCAAATTTCCATGACCGTTTGAATGTGATACGCATCGTCAATGTTCAATTGTTGACGCATGGCCCAAAGCAGTTGGTCTTCACTGGGTGAAATGATGCCGTCTTCGAGCACCATCTCAACCACGTTGCGGTAATCCTGAATCGTTGAGAAATCACGGTGGTCAAGAACCACACCGCCTTTCTCTGCAACGATATCGGTGCCGCCGGGGTCATCGACGAAAATCACAAAGGAGGCGGGGTTCAGGCTATCATCACGTAATTCAAACGAGATTCGAACGCCCTCGAGGTTGGCGTACACCAGCTTGGACGAACGGTTGATGACGTTCGTGATGGAACGGGCCGTCGTTTCTGCATTGGGCCCTCGCTTCCATCCCGTAGGGCTGCGTTCGTTGTAGGCGTAGAATTCCGTACCACGCCCAGGATATTCAAGCCGGATCTCTTCTCCACCGTCAAACCCGTTGGAGACGATGGTGATGGCGGCCACTTCAGTTGAGACGATGTTGTCGTCATCGTCAAAAGAAATCATCAGCGGTTTTCGCTCTTCGGCGGCGGCGTTGTAATGCCCCTGCATCCCACTCATCCACTTTTCTTCAAGACGCTTGAGCGATTGCTCTTGTTCACCGGTCAGGTCATTCTTAACGCCCAAAACATTGGCCAATTCACCGCTCGCCATCTCTTGCTTGAATTGCTCGATCAATTCGGCATCCCGTTGGTGGGTGGGGGGTGCCGGCCGCTTCTTTTGCTCAACGTAATTCGGGTCGGCCCATTCGTGACCGCACGAACCGCATTGGAGGTAACCTGCCATGCTGGAATCCTGGGCGTTGCCACCGCAACGAGGGCAATCTCCACCTTCGTTGTAACCCAAATTGTTCCTGGCTTCATCTCGACCTTTTCGCATACCGCCAAAGCCTGCCATGGGAGGGGGTGGTCTTGACTTTCTATGAATGCTTTGTCACTGGTGAATGGGTCGCGCCTTGAGACCGTAGCGAATGAAGCCCTCTTGGGCGTAGATGCGCCTCAAGACGAGTTCCATGCGCCCGTCCATCTCGGGAGTGAATTCTTCATCATCGACCACCAAGAAGACCCCATTCGGGCCGTCCTCAAGATGGAGCAGAACGGTGCTGATACCTCCCAACACCGGGGCACGCAAGGCAAATTCGGAGGGTGCGCCGGCGGCCGAGAGGGTGGTCCAGGTTTGCACCCTCCCCACCCGTGCCAATCTCCGGGGTGCGGGCACACTTTCGTTTGAATGGGGTGAATACCTTGGCGGCCAAACGGCACCTTGCTCGCCGTGTTGCCCCTCAAGCAATAACCGTGGGCGAGCCGCTTCTTCGTACTGCGCTTGGGAAACGTAGGCGCCTTGACTGACATGATGATGTTGAAGTTCCTGTTCCCACGCCATGTCCATGGCTTGTTTGAATTCGGAATCAACCTCGATTTCCACATCCATCGCAGCGAGTTCAACATCAGCATCGTGGCGAGCCAACACCACCGTGGCCTCATCGCTCAACAAGAGGTCCCACGTTGCGGGGTGCTCATCATCATCGTGAAGGGATACGCCGGTGGCGACGGCCACCGTGGCTGCATTGATGCCTTCAGGCACGCTCACATGCGTAACGTTGTCGTGTTGGAGTCGGTGAAGGATGGAAGCGACGGCGAGCGTCGTTGCGTCGCTATCGGCGCCAAAGACACGTTCGCCTTCATGAACGAACGGCGATTGAACAACCGTAAACGCCGGTTGATGGTCAAGCAAATAGCCCATCCATACTTCAGCGCTCATGACCGCTCCCTCCCGAACACGTGGACCGCACACGTCGCTCCCGAGCCGCCAACGTTGTGCGTCAATCCCGTTTCAGCATCGTCGACTTGACGCTTGCCATCCGCTTGATTACGGAGTTGTTTGAAGACCTCAACGACTTGACCGGTACCCGTTGCTCCGAGCGGGTGCCCTTTGGACTTCAGCCCGCCGCTCGAGTTGACCGTCACGTCCCCTTGGTTCAATACACCACGACCTTCTCTCGCAAACTGACCGCCTTCGCCACGGTTGGCAAATCCAAGGTCTTCGGTGGCCAGCACCTCGGCGATGGTGAAACAATCGTGAACTTCAGCCACATCAATGTCACGAGCGGCTACACCTGCCATCGAATAGGCACGTGACGAAGCGAGTTGGGTCGCTTTCAGTTGGGTGATGGAGGGACGGTCATGGAGCGCGAGATAATCGCTCGCGGCCCCGGAGCCTTTGACCCAAACGGGCGTGTCGGTGAATTGCTTGGCCACGTGATCGGCGGCCAACACCACGCAGGAAGCGCCGTCAGAGGTTGGGCAACAGTCGTAGAGCGTTAACGGGTCAGCGACCATGAACCCGTTGGCCGCTTTCTCAAAATCCACCGCTTTCTGGATGTGAGCGAGCGGGTTCATCGAACCGTGAAGGTGATTTTTGACCGAAACATGGACCAAATCATCGTGACTGGAATCAAATTCATGGAAGTAGCGACGGGCCATGAGGGCATAAGTTCCTGGAAAGGTCAAGCCAGCCAAGCGTTCCCATTCGGTATCCCCGGAAACCCCAAGCCAGTACCGACGTCGTTCCGGGGTCAAGTCGTTCATCTTCTCAATGCCACCCGCCACGACCACATCGGCTTGGCCGCTCTTGATGGCCATCCATGCATCTCGAAGCGCAAATCCAGAAGAGGCGCATGCATTCTCAACACGTCGAACAGGAATGCCGTCCATCGCAGAGTGTTCGGTAAGCAAGGCAGCGGTGTTGCCAAGCTGAGAGCCCCCAAAGGCCAAACTTCCAATAAAGGCCTCGTCAATGCGAGAGGGGTCGAAATCCCCGTCAATTGAAGCAAAAGCACGCTGAGCCGCCTCGGCCCACATGCCTTTCAGCCCAGAGGCATGATTGCCATACTTTGTTTGGCCAGCGCCAACAACAGCGACATCCACCATGGCTCGGGCACACCCCGAAAGCATTTCATACCCACGGCCAAAAACATACTGCACAACCCAAGTTCAGCGTCGATGATGCCCGCAGGGTTCTTGAACAGGCCCCGCCCGCATGGACACTATGCTACGCCAATGCCGAAGTCACGGACATTTTTCTGGGACCAACTGTGCCGTTTGCAACGATGAAGGAAAATTCATCATGAGCGACCGTGAAGCCAACTCCTTGGGACGAATTTTGGCCTTGGTTCTGCGCCACGCACCCGAGAAATTTGATGTGGACATGGACATCAACGGATGGGTGAATGCTCGCGAACTTTCGGAGGCCATCGGTAACCAACGGCGACATTACCATTGGTTGAGAGGATGGCACTTCGAAGCCATCGCCAACGCCGATGAGAAGGGCCGCTACCAAGTGGAGAACGGCATGATTCGGGCCACCTACGGCCATTCCATTGAGTTGGACCTTGATCTCCCCACCGACGACATTCCCGAGGCGCTGTTCTACCCTTGCGAGCCCGATGAAGTGGCGACCATGTTGGAATACGGCATCACGGCAGGTGACCGAAAGAACGTCCACCTCTCCCGCTCCATCCGCAACGCCATGGAGGCCGGTCACGTTCGAATCGACCGCCCCGCCATTCTCGAGGTTGACACCGTCCGAGCCATTGCTGACGGGAACATCATCTACCGTGCTGGGACCACCGTGTTCTTGACCGACGAAGTCCCAGGGGCTTACCTGTACCAAGTTGATGCCGACGACCCGCTCATCCTCGAGATGATCAACGAATGGGAACGCGAAGAAGAGGAGTGAAATCCCTCCGCTCTCAATCGCCTCGTATCGATTGAAAGGCTTCACTTCTGCGTACCGCACGCTGGGCAAAACGCCAGGTCCGGTTCGAGGACAGCTCGGCACGTTGAGCAGTGCACATGACCCGTCATCAAGGCCTCAACCTTCTTTGGAGCCGGAGCCGGCGTGTGATGGTCATCTCCTGCAACCAAGCGAACCGGGTCAATGCCGTGGCGGGCCAATTCTTCGACTCTGTTCTTGTAGATGATAGCCTCCTGAAGCGCCGATTCCAATTGCCAAAGGCGTTGTTCACGCTCTTTTCCATCGGCGATGGTCTTGGCCTCGTCCAAACAAACTTGCAAATGGCGCATGAAGGCATCCACCGTGGGCTCCTCGTCCATGACACCACCACTCCACCGATGCCTCATCAATGCTTGCTCAGGTGGGCAACGGTAGCCTCATTGAGCAGCAGCCGTACCAGCGACCATGCGAGAGCGTGTGGTGTTGAAATGGGGCGGGGGCCTCATCACCGAAAAACACGCCCTCAAGACGGTGCGGACCGAGGTCTTGGACCACCTCGCCGAGCAAATTGAGTCCTGCATACAGAACGGCGTTGACGTCATTCTTGTCCATGGAGCCGGTTCCTTTGGCCATTTGCGGGCAAAAGAACACCGGTTGCACGAGGGGAAACTTCCCGAGGCGGACATCAACGGCTCAATGACGCAAGAAGAAGCCGTCGAAGCGGTTCGCAACGACATGCTCGAATTGAACGCTCATGTCATGCAAGCCTTGACGCGTTGCGACATTTCGGCGGTGACCCTTTCCCCCCATCAATGGGCAAGGAACACCGGTGCTGGTTTTGATGGCGACCTCGCCCTGTTTGAGCAAGCACCACAAGGCATCGTGATGGTGTCACACGGCGACGTGGTTGATTGCGACGAGCCGAGACGCTTTGGAATTTTATCGGGCGACGATCTTGTCGTGCGATTGGCCACCGAAATCCCCGGTGTGAAGCGGTTGGTGTTCGCCATGGGTGGCGTGGATGGGGTGTTGGCCGACCCACCTCAGCCAAACGTGGAGGATGTGCTTTTGCCCACACTGCGCAAAACCGATCTGTTCACGGGCGAACATGCCGTTGAGATGGATGTCACCGGGGGCATCGGGTTGAAGGTCGAACGAGGATTTCAAGTGACGGCCAGAGGCATCGAGGTGCTTTTGGTCAACGGTGAGAAGGACCGTCGCGTCGCCGATGCTTGCATGGGCAAAGAGGTTGTGGGCACCCGTTTGCTCGCATAATCGGACAGAGAACTGTTCATGTAGCCTCCGCGACAGCGGATAATCGGTGACGGCATGGCAGGATACGGTATCAAGGACGTCCCGCACGTGAGTCTTGGCGATGATGAAAAATCATCGCTGCAGACGGCCGACCCCGTTCAAGCGGCCCTGATGGCTGAGGCGGTTATCGCCGTGACGGAACGTGACGAGGTGATTGGCCCGATGTCAAAACTCGAAGCCCACCGAGGCCCAGGCGCCTTCCATCGAGCGTTCAGCCTCTTGCTGTTCAACACCAAGGGCGAGATGCTTCTGCAAAAACGGTCCGCCGACAAAGTCACTTTCCCCGGCGTCTGGGCCAATGCTTGTTGTTCACATCCGTTGCACACCCCCGAGGAACTCGAGGAGGCGAACGCCAGCGGAGTGAAGCAGGCGGCGGTTCGAAAGTTGGAACAAGAACTTGGCATTGACCCCTCATCCATTTCGCCAGATTCGATGACCTTCATGACCAAAATGCGCTATGCCGCCC
>JADHNB010000007.1 GCA_016779705.1 Candidatus Poseidonia sp.
AACGCCCATCCACTTGAGAATGGTGATGCCGTTTTTGGCCACCGGGTCAGCGGCGAAGGGTTTCGTGCCCAACCAAAGGCCGAGCAAGAAGATGATGAAGCCGTAGCCGAAGTCGCCCAAAATCAACCCGTAGATCATCGGGAAGGTCAGCATCAGGAAGAAGGTCGGGTCGAACGTGCCGTAGGTTGGCCGACCAACAAGACCCACCATGAGCTCAAAGGGCCTTGACACCGGGTCATTTTCCAAGGCCACGGGAGGCGTTGGCTCTTCGTGGTGGCCGTGATCGTCGTCGTGATGGTGGTGGTGATCGTCAACAAAGGCTTCAACCTCGATGTGGGAGGCTAGCGGCTTGAGGGCCGAGCGAACTTCGCCCTCTTTGGAAGTGGGAATCCAAGCGTCCAGAGCGAAGGCTTGCCCCGTCACGGCCAACTGCGTTGGTGCGGTGTGGATTTCGTCTTCCTTGGCCAAATACTCGTGCACAGCAAGGATGTTGCGACCGTTGTTTCGCGCCCAGCGAGCAGCGTCTTCGGAAGCGGAGTACATCGTGCCTTCCACTTCCTTGCGCTTCGACATCAAGGTCTTGAGCGCCTCGCTGGCCGTTCCTGCCATGTTGGGGATTTGAACGGGTTTGCCACCCAATTCGCCCAACGCCATCTGAACCTCAGCGCTTTCCGAAGGAAGGCAGGCCACGGCGACGATGCCGGGAGCGGTTGAAACCTGTACTTTGGACATCAAGGAGCCGAAGGTGCTGGTGGTTTTGCTGGCTTTACCGGTCTCGGCGACAAAGACCTCAACGCGGTCCGAGCCAGAAAGAAGCTCAAGGTCCATGTTCAACGGTGCCAACCGTTGCAAAAGGTGGATTTGTTCGTCCAAGACGGCGAGTTCGGCTTCGGCGTCACGCTGCGTGTCAAGAAGGTCAAGGCCTTTTTGCAACTCGTCGGCAAACGACCCTTCCAACAAGTCCTTGACTTTGGACATCGGAACCGGCCCGTCGGTGTTGACGGGTTTGAAGGCTGAAACGGCGGCGCGTACCTTGACCAGCAAAGAACTGACGCGGTCAGCTTCCTCTGAACCCGAAGCACGCCCCACGTGGACGCCGTCTTCGAAATTGTTGTATGCTTCGAGATGAACGCAACCGAGGTTGGTGCACGCACGGAGCACTTCGGCCATTTTGTCAACGGGAGCGGCCACGGTCAAACGAGACATGGCCACCGTGTCGAACATGATATCGCCTCAAGCGGAAGTGAGGGCATCGACAACCATCTGGACGGCTTTGTCCTGGTTGCTGGCCGAGTTGGATTCAATGTTGGCGACTTCTTTGGCGCCCGTGGATTTCACGGCGTCGGCTTCGACTTGAGCCTTGGACCGGGCGTCGTCAAGGATGCCTTGGGTCAACGTCACCGTTTCATCGGCGGCGTTTTGCACGACCTCTGACGACTTGCGGCGGGCGTCAGAGAGGATCTTCGAGGCCTCTTCTTGCGCATCCGAAAGGCGCTTTTCAGCCTCCTGTTCGGCGTTTTTGATGCTTCGGAGCACTTCGGACATACCCATACGGAACACCTGTTGCTTGTGCCACCTAAGGAGGGTTTATCAGTCTAACGACCCCATTTGCTGAACCGTTTCCTCGGGTTTCGTGCCACGGAAGCGACTCGCCATGCCAAAGGGATACAGCAGTCGCCCCTGTACCTGCTGGAATCCGACGTCCTTCAACATGCGACGGTAGTAGCCGTTGGTCCCGTAATGGGTGTAACTGCGGGCCAATCCCTTCCACGGGTGGTCTTTCTCCCCGGTGATGAGGCGCGCCATGATTTGGACCACCGAGTTCATCCACAAGTAGCCAAAGACGCCGTGAAGTTTGTTGGCTTTACCGGCATCGCAGATCACGAGCCGACCGCCCGGCTTCAGCACCCGATAGATTTCCTTCAAGCCTTGAGCCTTGTCTTGGAAATCTCGAAACGAGAACAGACAAAACACCATGTCGAAGGTGTTGTCTGGCAAGGGGATGTCCTCTGCGATGGCTTGAACGTAGGCTGCAGGAGCTTCGCCGCGCGTCGCACGTGCAGCGTCCACCCGTGGCTGGGCCACGGCCAACATTTCAGGCGAAGGGTCAAGGCAGGTGACGTCCAAGCCGACCAGGTCTTCGGCAAACGAACCGGGGCCGCACCCCACCTCCAGCACCTTCATGCCGGGCGAAGCGTGGTCCCTCACGTTGCGTCGCCATCGCTTGTCTTGGCCAAACGTCATCCAAGCGTTGACTCGGTCGTAGTTTGGAATCGTGGCCTCGAGTTGGCCTTCCAGTTCCTCCCACGCTTCCGTGTCGATGCCGGAGGGGTCAAACCCGCCCGTTGCAGCACGCTTGCCCATGGTGGTGCCGAGGCCCCGACCGTTTTGGACATGTCGTTTGGTCCACGAAACAACGTCAGGCGATACGTTCCACGGTTTCGGGCGTAATGCCTTCTTCAGGCGTTACACGGAAGACAAGAATCTTCAGGTTCTCCGGTGCGTTTCGGAATTTCGAGACGATCATTGAATTTTCAAAATCCGTACCAACGGTCCTGACCTTGAACGACAGCACCATGTCGGCGATGGAGGACAACTCTTGCTTGATGGAGGGGTCCAAACCATCGGTTGAAACGGAAATCATCAGCAGTCCTCGAACCATCTGTGCGTGGGCCTGAAGCATGCGGACCATGGAAATTACACGGGCGGGGTCCTCACGCTGCAAGAAGAAATCCAGGTTGTCAAGCACCGCACGAAAGTAGGGGCCCAAACCCATGATTTCGTTCGTGACTTCGGTCAAGTAGTCCTGATTGTTGTCGTCCACGAAACGCGTTTGGGCGAGGCGTTGAATGTCGGCGAGTTGAAACCCTTCCAAGCGGTAGCGGCTGGCCAGCAACTGGCGCTCAAGCACGTTGGCGTTGTACTCCTCTCCAATGGTTCGAACGTTGATGTCGAGCGGCCAGCCGTACTTCTGGAAGATCCGAATGATTTCGGCTTGGCCTTCGTCGGTGGCGATGTAAAGCGTGTTTTCCGGTTCTTCGGCGGGCGATGTGAATTGCTTGGCGAACAGCTCGCTTCCCGACCCGGTTTCGGTGAATGCAATCATGGTGAAGCCACGGGGAACGCCCCCACGCATCTCTGAATCGAATTTGGGGACGCCAAAGGAGCCCACCTTGCCGAAAAATTCCTCGTCTTCGGGGTCAAACGTGACTTTTCGTGCCATGCATCATCACCTCAGAGGAGAACCACCTGGCCTCGGTCGACGAGGTCCGTGCAATAGGTGTCCAGATTGGCCAGCACCAGTGGAGGGGTTTGGTCGGGGACATTGAGAATCACCGACAACACCTCTCGTTGACGGAACGTGTTGATGAACGTATGCAAGTATTCGGCCAACATCCGGTCGTCGTTGTAAATCGCCAAGGCATTGACGCTGTCGAGGAACACGAAGTTGCGTTGGCTGCTGACGGTGCGAAGGGTGTACAGCGTTCGCAACAGGATGCTTTCGAGCATGATGGGGCTGTCAACGAAGGAGATGTTGGAATAGGGCACGTCCGTGCCCCCCAACACGCCCGATGAGACCAAATCAAGGAAGTGAATGTTCGACACGTCCACACCCACCGCTTCGAAGGCCTGAATGATTTCAGCGGCGCCACGGCTTGCCGAGATGTACACTCCGCCCATTTCGAACATCTGCATCAGGGGAACCATCGTGCTGGCGGTCACGGCAAACGTGTTGGCAGCGCTCATGCGCACTTGGATGGAACTGCTCAAGGACACTTGGGTGAGTTGTTCGGCAATCCGTTGGTCGAGTTCAAACATCGCTACTGCCCCCACCTTGATGTCTTGTCAGCGGATGCCCCCCATTTGAGCATCGGGATGAGCATCACGCCAAGCGGCGTTAGTTCAATGGCGTGCTTGGCGCGACTGTGGGAAGTGCCACGCATCTTCACCACTTGCAGGAACCGAAGCAAGTGACCCATGCGCTCGGAGTCACCCATCACGATGATGCCGTCAGCGATGGCTTCTTCCACACCGAAGGACGACCAGTGAGCGTTTTCGGTCGCCGAGGTGATCTCGGAGATGAGAATCGTGGTGCAGCCAAGGGTGGCGAGTTTTTTTCCGAGCGTGAACAGGAAGTCTCGAATCAATTGTTCTGACTTGATTTTGTAACACAGCGTGGTGACCGAATCGATGACGAGGCGGGTCACACCGATGGTGTTGACGATGTCAACAATGGACTTGATGAGGGCGTGGACATCGTCGAGTTCAAAGGAGGCTTTATCCAAACCCAGCCAAGAGTACAGCACGTCCATGTCAAAGACGTTGATCAGGCCCGAATCGACCATGTTCATGTCAAAGAAGGCGTACTGGCGGATGTTTTCCAACAATTTCACCGAAGGTTCCGTGGCCGTAAAGTGAGCGCAGGCTTCGCCAGCCAGGGCCCCACGCACGAGAAATTCCATCCCAAGGGTGGTCTTGCCCGAACCGCAAGTTCCGGCGGCCAGGACCGTGGAGCCGTAAGGGATTCCCCCTCGAAGAATTTCATCCAATCCGTGAATGCCCGTCACGCATCGGTCTCGGGTGTAAACGCTGCTTGGCTGCATGGGACCGAACCGGAGGAGAAGCCGCGGGTTGATGAAGTGTTTGCACCGTTGCCGTCATCATCCCGTGGTCATGAAGCGGAGGTTTCACCGGGCGAAGGGGCGTCCGAGATGCTCCAAGCAGCGTCGGAGAACCGGTCCGTTCCGTCCCACACCAACGATTGGCCCGTGACCAAAAACAGGCCGGTGTTTCCGCCCCATTCCACCTTCGCCACATCAGCTGGGGTGACTTCGGCAAGTTGGGTGTAGCGCAGGCGAAGTACGCCTTGACCATCGGCGAGCCCGTTGAGTTGCCCCACGCCCAAAAAACCGCTTTGGCCGAGGTCGATAACGTGGGTGGCGTTTCCGTATTCTTGCGTGGAAGGGTCGCCGCTGAACACCGAAATCGAGCGACCCGAGAGCACGCCGTCTTGGAGCAAGATGTTGCTGCCGGACGAACCCGAAGTGTGGTTGAACGACCAACCTTTCAGCGAGACGGCGAAGTCGTTCGGATTGTACACTTCAATCCATTCGGGCCCGCTCTGGGACGGACGATTCATCACTTCCATGAGGTGAAGGTGGTTGTGTTTCCGCCCTCCGTCGTGGACCTCCAACACCAGGCGAATCAATTCCCCGTCCTGCTGGAAGGACCGGTAGGCGGTGGACGAAGCGGGGGCAGTGCCCCGCTGGGTGCCGCCGTTAAACAGAGCAAACCCCTCACGTGAAGCGTTGGAGCTCTCAATGACCACGATGGAAAGGTGGAGGCTCATGTCGTCGGCGAGCCCAAGGCCGGCGGCCATCCCGTCTTCCGTGACGTTGTGAAGCGCCTCAATCCGGTCCATATCGAGGCGATAGCCCGCCATGAGGCCGGGCTGAACGCGCCCGTCCGAGAGCGCTTCTGCTGATTCAAGATGCCAATCCTCCGTTGCGTTCCCGTAGTCCAACCCATTATCGGCGGGCACAAACCAGCCACTGCCGGAGGTCAGTCGGTCAACACCGAGCGCAGCAGCCCGATCGAGCCGGTCCACTTCGGGGTCGTTGGAACCCATTTGGAGTTGGGCCAGCGAAATGAACGCCGTGAGGATCATCAAAAACAGGGTAAAGGCCGAAAGAAACTCGATGACCGCTGTGAGCCCCCCTTCGTCACGCTCGTTGGAGACGGACGCAAGGTGGCGCATGGATGAACGAAGCATCAGCGATTCATGAGGTTGCCGCCCCCTCTTGGGCCCTGTTTGACAAAATCACCGAGGGCAATCAGCGCTGCGGAGAAGGGCGGTTCACACCGGGTACAGAGCGATGAGTCTTTGAAGCACGGATGCGAGGGAACCTTGATGAGCGAGCGAAAGCCAAGCAAAGGTTCGACCAAACATTTCGGCCTCGGACTCGTGGCCATGTTGCTGCTTTCCTCCATGGGCGGCTTGCTGTTGGTACCGGCCACCAGCGCTAACCACACGGTTTCGGGAAGCCTCGGCATCACCGCCAGTCTCTCGCCGACGCCGGACATGTGGTACCAAAACATGGACGTCATCACCTTCACGGCGGAAGTCACCAATTTCTACACCACCCCGAGCGGTGGCGCCCGTACGCTGAATTGGTATGCTTGTGCTGGCAACATTGCAGCCAACCTGTGCAAATCGACCTACACCGATACCGGCACGTTCCTTGTCCCGAACATCGACAACGGGAACCCAGAGAACCTCACGTCAAGTGCCACCTGGTCCCCAAACGGAGCGAGCGGCATCCATACCATCGTTTACGGCTTTAGCCACAACGACCAAAACGCGTCCGACGACGCTTACGTCTTCAACATCAACCTCACGGAATACTTTGTTGACATCAGCCTTGACGCCGCCCATGACCCCCTTGAACATCTCCAAAACCTGGCCGAATATGACGGCGATACGGTGTTGAACACCGGCACCGCCTACACCTTCAAAGCGAAGGGGACCTCGTACATTTGCGGAAACCCGTGCACGTTAGCTGCTGAATTCGGTTGGCAACTTTGGGATTTGGCTGAAACCGTGAAACTCAAGGAAGGATACCGTACGCTTTCCATGACCGGTTGGGGCGGAATTGACCCGTTGAACGTGAACCTGCCCAACCTCACGTTTGAGCAAGAAGGGCGGTTTTTGCTCAAGTACGGCCTGTTTGGCAGCACCGGGAACCCCAACCCCGATTTGAATGCCCACAACAACCTCGCCTCGTTTGAACTGGTCTTCAACGACAGTTTGGACTTGAAAATCAACGATGTTTATCCAAGTCACGACCGGACATCAAGCCAATTTTACTTCGGAACCGACCGGGTCGTGGTGGAGATTTCCAACGATGGCAACATGACGGTGGACGGAACCACGCTCAATTTTGAGGTCTATGACCAGCAATACGAACTTGAAGTGCAGGATGCTTGCGAAATCCCAACGATGTATCCCGGTTCGGTGACCACCTGTTCGCTCAACCTCACGACCACCGGTGCTTCTCGGTTGTTTCGCGCTCAATTGCCGACCGTTTTCACCGAAGGCGAGGACGTGCGCATGGGCGACAACTTGTATTCCGTGACCGCCGATGTCGTCATCGGTCCAATTCAACCCAACATCCAGATCAACTCTCAAACGAAGGTGTTCCTCAGCAGCGATGACGTGGAACTCGTGGGACGGTTCAGCCCCATCGCGTCTCAACCGCTCAATTACACCTGGAGGGAAGGCTTCTACACCTGGGGGCACGGCCAAGTACTCAACGTCACGGGCGAGGAGTTCGGCTTGGGCCCGCACAACGTTTCGCTTCAGGTGCAGGACCCGTGGGGGAACACCGAGTATGCCTACATTGAATTTGATGTCCTCAACGCCATCAACATCACCAACGAACCCTACTTCAGAGGAAGCGTCACCTCCGACCAAGAAGCGACCTTCACCCACGACATCGTGTTGCCCACCCTTGGCGCATCCTACAGCATCGGACAAGGAAAATCGCCGCTGTTGCTCATCGACCTGAACGTCGAGGGCATCAACGGTGCTGAAAACGGCCTTCGTAGCATCGAACTTGACCTGAACCTCACGGCGTTGCTTCCCGAGAGCATCGACTTCACCACGGTTGACTTGCGATACTTGCCCGCCACGGACACCCAACTGTGGAGTTACATTGAAGGCGTGGACACCTTTGAGTTCAACCCGACGGGAGACCGAGTTTCGGTCTCCCTGACCAAAGACGGCGTCATCCTCCTCATCGGCGTGCTGCCACCGACCGATGTCAAGGCCATTGAGTTTGATTGGAGCCAACGCAAGGGAGGCCAAATTCAATTGGATTGGAGCGCCGAAGGTGACATCACCAACCCCTACGTCGGCGGTTGGAACATCTACAAGGTCCAAGGCATCACCGGAACCACGGTGTTCCCCGACCCGGAGGGCGGTGTGGGAACCAACGTGTGGGAGGAGTTGACCGCCACCACCCGGGTCGCCACGCTCTCCATTGAAGCCACCCAATGGCAGGACCCAGAATTCCTCGAAACCGGCATCTGTGCGTCCTACGCCATTGCCCCCATCGACCGGGAAGGCTTGCCCAATTACGACATGATCAACGTGACCCGAGTGAACGGAGTGGCCGAGTTGTTGTGCGGCGACGCCTTGCCACCAACCACGACGGTTGAGCAATTCAGACACACCTGGCAATTCACCAACGACACGGCGTGCTTTGACCTGCGCAAGGACTGGTCCTCGTGCTACGAGGTCACCCTGAATTGGGTCTGGCCCGCTCATGAACCTCAAGGCAACGTGAGTTGGAACCTGTATCGCGTGGAGTTTGCACCCGATAACGTCGACCTCCGGTTCATTGACCCCATCGCCTTTGACCTCGCTGGCGTCCCCGGGGAACAAGGCACCTTCTCACAAGCGGGATTGGACAACGATGGCATCCGCCCCTATCGAACCTACTACTACATCCTGGCCCCCATCGACAGTGTCGGTAACGAGTTGATGATCGCTGACTACCCGTCCCCCAACATCGAGCGCGTCCACATCGACGACGACTGGTGGGCGTACAACCAACACATCATTCCGCCCGAGCCGGAACCTCCCGAACCCCCCTTGGGCATTCCTTGGCTTCAGAAACTCAACGATGCGACGCAAGTCACGGAATTCCAACTCGCCGGGGCAGCCCTTTTGGCGACCATCTTGCTGAATTTCATCCTGCTGCCCTTGATTCTCAAGAAGCGAAAGCGGCTGAAGCGCGTGGTGGAGGCAAGAAAGCGAAACGCTGCCGCCACCAACGAGTTTGACGACTTCTTTGAGTGAAGTGGCGCGGCAGGGGAGATTCGAACTCCCGAGGTGAGACACCACCGGATTAGCAATCCGGCGCAATGGCCAGGCTATGCGACTGCCGCTCGCAAGTGGGCGACCTGTGAACTTCACATGAACATGACGGTTTGACCCATTCATCCGCGGGCCGTCAAAATCGCATCACAGCGGGCCCAGCACGCCAAGCCACTCGCTTGGAATGAAGATGATGAACACCAGGGAGAGAAACATCCAGCCCAAGTAAAACAAACTTCGGAAAAAGGAGGAGGCGGCTTTTGGCATCCGCCCGTTTTCGTCAAACGGTTCACGGGGGTCAATCGCCCACACCGAAGCAGCGTACCAGAGCGTAAGGCCACCCGAAACGAAGGCCCACAGCAACGGCAAGCCTGATTCCGGCCAAAAACACGGTACGGAACCGAGCAGAAGCAACAGTACACAGTAGACCTTGGATTGCCTCACCGTGTGTTCAGGTCCTCGAACTTCGTTCATCATGGGGATGTTGACCTTGCCGTATTCGCCCGACCGATAGAGGGCCAGCGCCCAGAAGTGAGGGGGGGTCCAAAGGAAAATCAGGAAAAACAGCATCCAAGGAATGGGAGACCCCAAATCAAACACGTTGGTGTTGGCGATGGAATCTCCAGCCGCTGCCGCCCAACCGATGAGGGGGGGCGTTGATCCAGCGATTCCTCCAATCACGATGTTTTGTGGGGTCCGGCGCTTGAGCCAAATCGAGTACACCAGAACGTAAAACACGACGGAAAAGGCCGACCAAAACGCCGCTTTCGCACTGACGAGCAAGAAGAGCGCGGACCCCACCACGGCGATGATGGAGCCGAACACCAAGGCAAAACGCGGGGTGGCGTGGCCAAGCGGGATGGGGCGGTTTTGCGTCCGCCGCATGTGAGGGTCAATGTCGGCGTCGTACCACATGTTGATGGCGTTGGAACCCCCTGCGGAAAGCGTGCCCCCGACGAGGGTGACCAACGCGACGGTCAACGTGTCCAACCACGTTCGCTCCACATCGAGCACCCCTGACCGGGCCAACGTATCGTGAACCAGAATGGCACACAAGGCCGTGATTTGCAACAGGACGATGACGCGGAGTTTCATCAACTGCATCATGACCGAAAGCCGACCGGGCGCCGCCTGATGAGCGGTGGAAGTTTTGCTCATTCGCTCTCGACCTCGCGGGGGGTTGATTTCGTCTCGGGTAGCGACGCCGAGGCAAAGCGTACACTCAGCATCATGTACACCGCCGAAAGGAACGCAGAGACGCCAACGACGAGGTGCAACAAAGAGAGCCACTCAGGAAAATCGCCCACCTTGGCAAACACGATGTATGAACCGCCCACGATGACGTTGAGCATCCAAAGGCCGGTGGTCACCTCGGCGAGGCGCAGCACGGCGAGGCTTCCGCGTTCTTGGTCGGTCGTGGTCCGCATGGAGCTCAAATTGAGAATGAGAATAAGGCCAACCACCAAGGCACCGAACCGGTGAATCATTTGAACGAACACGCCTGGGCCGTCCAGCGATGGAAGGATGGAGCCTTGACATTTTGGCCACCCGTTTGGAAATCCGAAGGAACAACTCTGGTTGTATTGCCCCCCCGCGGAGGACGACACCCAAGCACCCAAGACCAACAACACGCCGACCGCTGCGGTCATGGCATGGATTCGCCGCATGTGGGCGTCAAGAAAAGCAGCGGGAGTGGACATGAAGGCCCATGTGGCCCCCTCCTTCAGGCGCATCGCCATGTACTGCCAAATCAAGCACGAGGTGAACAAACACGCCAGCGACAAATGCAGGGCCACGGTCCAATCAGCGTTGTCAAAAAAGACCGTCACGGCTCCTGCCGCGGCTTGGACGACGAGGAGAACCGCAGAAAACAGCGCCGCCTGACCCACGGAACGGCCGTAGGTGGTTTCCAAACGGCGCATCCAAACCACGTTGATGAGGATGGGAACGGCAATGATGCCGACCAACAATCGGTGGAACCACTCAACAAAGATTTGGAACGTGGTGTATCGGTGGTCGGCTCCTCGGGAATCTTGGTGTTCGGGGTTGGCCGCCCAAAAAGCCGCCTGCTCGTCTTCGGAGACGTCGAAATGCCACGTCCCGAAGCAGGTTGGCCATTCAGGACATGACTCGCCGGCATCGTTGATGCGTATGGAGCCGCCCACCACGACGATGAGCAGAGCCATTGCCACCAGAAGGATGGCGAGCGCGGAAGGGCGACGCCACCACGCAGACTCCATGGAGGCTTGGGGGAGCAGACCCCTTTTGAACAAATGCCTCACCCCCTGTGCATGGATTGGGGACCATGGCGGCGTACGGCGTTGGTCGTCATCACGCTCCTTCTCGCCTCATCGGCTCCGGCGGTCGTGGCCGGTCAGGCCGCCGAGGGAGAGAACCTCCATCTCCAACGGCTTGACGTTCGCGTGGTCCCGGCATCGTGCGTGACCAGCGAAAACTGCTCCATCACGCAACCCTCCCATCTGGTCGAGTACTTCAGCGCCGATTGGTGCGAACCCTGCGAGCAGGTCACCCAGCAACTGGAAAACATCAGCGACGAAACCCTGGTCGTTCTCCAGCACCACCCTTCTCCCAGCGATGCGTCCTTCCTTTCGGCCTCCAAAGGACGGTTCGACCAAACCTACCGGCTGCTGTTCCTCCCGTCGCTGGTGGTGGATGGAGCGCATCTCCTCACCGGCACTCGCCAAGCCATGGACCTCCCCACCGTCCTCAACAACTCAACGCTGCCAACCTCTTCCTTGGATTCGCTTCGCGTTGAAAACGGCACGATGACGTGGCAAGCTCCCAATTCCACGATGTTGCGCGTGTGGTACGCTGAACCCACGCCACATGAAACCAACGGGAAAGTCCACGATTCGTTGGCGAGAGCCATGGTCGAAGTCAACGCATCAGCGGGGAGCATGAACCTCTCCACGCTACCGAGCAACCCCTCAGGGATGTTTGTGGTCATTTTGGAACAACCGGGAACCCCTGCCCTGACGGTTGCGTCGCTCGCCCCCACGGGTTTGATGGATCTCAGCGATGTCACGACCGATCAAACCGGCCGTCAGGACGGCTTCGGTCAAGGCGGATGGGCCATGTTGGCCACGCTTGGCCTGGTGCTCCTGCTCTTGCCAGCCTTGGTCATGCACCGAAGGTTGATGAAAAACAGCGAGCATGAACCCCACGCCGGTTCCTCGGCAGAAGAGTGAGGTAGATTCAAAAAGAGTCGCTATGTCGGCGAAGTGCGAAAGCCTCGCATGTGATTGATATGGTGAAACCAGCACGACAACACACCCGCTTCGAACGAGCTCGAATCATCGGCGCTCGGGCGCTTCAAATTGGAATGGGCGCTCCGCTCTACGCTACCGAAGATGTGCTTCGTGAGCAATTCAAGGAAGAGCTCGTGTCGTTGTACGGCCTGGAAGAAGCCAACATTCGTTTCGTTCTCGACCCCCTGAAGATCGCCCTTTACGAATACGAGAACCATTTGATTCCCATCGATGTCGACCCTCACGAAGACTGAGCGTCCGATTGGAAACCGTAAAATTCGGGGTGCTCAACCTCGGCAAGCGCTTCACGCTTGACCAAGAGGGTTCGAACCGCCCACAGATCAACGAACACGCGATACTTGGTGGTTGCATCCAGATAGTCAACACCGCTTGAGCCACCGGTGCCCATTCGTCGACCGATCATCCGCTCCACCATGCGTGCGTGGTGGGTTCTGAAAAGCAGCATGGATTGCTCAAGTTCCACGAAACTATCGATGAGTTGACGTGGCCATGACAACAACGGCAACTCCCTGTACGATTCTATAAACAAGAGACCTGCTCTCCCACGATGGACGTTGCCGTCGGGTAATAGGAAGGTTTCAGCGGCCTTCACGCCGCCTTCAATTCTCGGGCGGAGGCTTTCCTCGGTGCCGTGCCCGATGGCCACCATGTGTTGAATCACCTCTTCGCCATGCTCGGCCATGGACCGGAGGTGGGCATCAACATAGGACCGAACGACCTCTTCGTCCCCCGTGGACCCCGGAAGCGAGCCATGGATGGGCGTTCGAGCGAGCCAAGCGGAAAGGGTGTCGTTCAGGGAGGGGGCGTTGTACGTCACCTCAAAGGCGGCCATCGTCTCTGGTGTGACTTTCCCTTCCTCACTCAGGCGGCGCATGTGAGCCAACGGGTCCATGCCTCCGACGCGTTGCTCCTGCTCGAGGCCCAACAACACCTCCAATTCTCGCATCTGCCAAGACTCAAAACCTGAGGAGGTCCCCAAGCGGTCACGGAAAGCGAGGAAATCTTGGGGCGAGAGCGTTTCCATCACCTTCCATTGGTCGGCAAGAAGACGGAAAATCTCACTCACGCGCTCGAGGTGATGAACGATCACGGGGATTTGATGCTCTTCGATTTTGGGGGCGAGGAGGGCGTCACGGGCCTCCTTCAACTCACGAAGGATGAGCTTGAACCACAATTCAAACGCCTGATGGACGATGATGAAGTGCAATTCGTCGTTGGAGGGCGGAGGTGAATACCCTTCGGGACCGTCTTGAAGGTTCAACAATTCATCAAGCCGCAGGTAGCCCCCGTAGGTCATCCGAACGCCCGGCGCCCCATCTGCCATGGGCCAACGAAGCCCAACGCCCACATGAATGCTTCACTTTGCATTGACCGCTGCTTCGAGGTTTCCTCCACCCGTTCGCCTGACGAAAGAAGACACAGGATGCCCGGAAATCAATTTCTATGGACATAATACTCATAGAGCGATTACAAAACCCCTCCATATGGGCGTACCGTTCGATACCGTGCGAGATTGGCTAGCGGCCTACGACCGGGAGTCCATCACCATCGGGGTTGTGGCCTCCCACTCATCGCTGCAAATTCTTCACGGAGCACGGCAAGAAGGGTTTCGAACCCTGGGCATCGCCGTTGGCGAGAATCGGCGCCGATTCTACAAGGCCTTCCCCGGGGCAGACCCCGATGAGTGGCTGATGCTCGATGATTACCGAGAAATGCTGGATTATGCAGCATGGTTTCGGGAGAAGAACGTCATCATCGTGCCCCACGGATCGCTGGTCGAGTACCTCGGCGCCAACAATTTCCGCAACCTCGAGGTACCCACCTTCGGAAACAGGAACATTCTGCATTGGGAAAGCAGCAGGGCGCTTCAACGGCAATGGTTGGAAGACGGGGGATGCACCATGCCCAAGGTCATTGAGGACCCCCACAACATCGCTGGGCCAGTGATTGTCAAATATGCAGGCGCGAAGGGTGGCCGTGGGTACTTTATTGCCCGTGACTACCGTGATTTCCGACGAAACGTGGACATTGAAGAGGAATTCACCATCCAAGAATACGTCCTTGGTTGCCGATACTACCTCCATTTCTTCTTCGACCCCACCGCCGAGGACGGCTATCAGGTGCAAGGACGTGGAAAACTCGCTGGCAAGAACCTAGGCCGGCTCGAATTGTTGTCGATGGACCGACGTGACGAAAGCAACGTCGATGAGTTCTACAAGTTGGGTTCGCTTCGCGACCTTCGCGAGATGGCCCTTGAACCGTCCTTCGTCGTGACGGGAAACCAGCCGGTCGTGATCCGTGAATCCTTGTTGCCCCGAGCCTTTGAGATGGCCGAAGGGACCGTTGCTGCCTCGTACAACCTCGAAGATGAATCGCGAGGCATGCTGGGGCCGTTTTGCCTTGAGACCATCGTGACCGACCAACTTGAATTCAAGGTGTTTGAGATCAGCGCTCGCATCGTCGCTGGGTCAAACCCGTTCATTGGGGGCTCACCTTACTCGGACATCAACGAGCGATTCATGTCCACCGGTCGACGCATTGCACGGTCCATCCGCAACGCCCTCAAGGACGACCGCCTCGAAGACATCATTTCGTGAGCCCGACCAAGCTCGGCCGAAGCGTCCTCATCAGCGGCCATGACAACGGCCACGACGCTTGCTCGGTGATGTTTTTCACTCGTCACCGGACAGGGCGTCAAGGTCGGGTGCAGAGGGCAGTGATTCGTCCGGGTCAACGACGTCTTCCTCCTTTGGCTCATCGGCGACCTGCGAGGGTTGACCTCCGGTGGAGGCATGTTCGAGTTGAGCCTCCAATTCACGTCGACGGGCTGCTCGCTCCTCAGGCGAAGGGAGGGTGAATTCCGCCACGAGCATGATGGGGTCGCCAGAGGAGAGTTCCCCGTTGTACTCGAGGTGGTCACCGCCTTGATTGACAATGATTTGGAATTTGGTCGGGTCCTTGCTCTTCCGCTTGTCGTGCTTTTTGTAGTGGTGAACGTAGACCTGATATTTTCCAGCAGGCGCCTTGCCTTCTTCCCAGAAAACGTTCTCCACCGGCTTTCGAGTCTCGGCGCGTACGTTGGCGTCAACGTCGAGTTCACCACCGCAAGCGGACTTCTTGTTCCCGCCATGAATTCGCTCGCCAGAGGGGCAGACCACGTGGAGATCGAGGTCGTTGTAATTGTTCCACATCAAGGAAATTTGGACATCCGAGGATTGCGCCCCTTCACGCTCCAGGCGAGCCTTGAGTTCAGCCATCGCTCGTTGCGCTGCATCGCGGGATTCCAGAAGTTCCTGTTCACGGGCCGCTTCGATTTCGGCAAGGCGCTGGGCTTCGGCCTCGGCAAGGTCGGCCTGCCGTTGGGCTTCGGCCTCTTCGGAAGCGTGGTTCGCCTCGGGAACTTCCACGCCGGCGGCGCGCAATTCGGCTTCCAATTCACGGCGACGAGCCGCCCGCTCTTCAGGAGAAGGCAGGTCAAACTCGGCCACGAGCATGATGGGGTCGCCGGTCGATAATTCGCCGTTGTATTCTCGCATATCACCGCCCTGATTGACGATAACTTGGAATTTGGTCGGGTCCTTGCTCTTTCGCTTGTTGTGCTTCTTGTAATAGTGAACGTAAACTTGGTACTTCCCAGCCGGTGCTTTGCCGTCTTCCCAAAACACGTTTTCAACCGGTTTCCGGGTTTCGGCCCGTACGTTGGCATCGACGTCCAGTTCACCGCCGCAGGCGGATTTCTTGTTGCCGCCGTGAATGCGTTCACCGGACGGACAGACCACATGGAGGTCAAGGTCGTTGTAATTGTTCCACATCAAGGAAATTTGAACGTCCGAGGATTGAGCACCCTCTCGCTCGAGACGGGCCCGTAACTCGGCCATGGCCCGCTGGGCGGCCTCGCGGGATTCGAGTTCTTCTTGCTCTCGAGCGGCTTCGATTTCGGCAAGACGCTCGGCTTCTGCAGCGGCCAGCGCTGCTTGCCGTTCCTCTTCTCGCTCGGCAGCGAGACGGGCTTCTTCCTCGTCACGCTCCGCCGCTCGGCGGTCGGCTTCTTCTTGTTCGCGACGAAGGCCCTCCTCCTGCTCGGCACGCAAACGCTCAGCCTCGGCTTCGCGTTGACGACGTGCTTCTTCCTCAGCGGTTTGTTGCGCTTGGCGCCGCTGACTGAACCGCTCTTCGGCCAAGGCCCGGTCGCCTTGGTTTTGGCGACGGAGCATGTCCTGAACCGTGGCAAGTTTGCGGTCAAGGTTCTTCTTGGCTTTTCCAAAACCCATGCTGGAATGTTGTTGCATCAAGCCCTCGGCGTTCAGACCGCTCTGGATGTTCACTTGAGCTTCACGCCGCATGACGATGAACAAAAGGCCCAGAGCAAAAGCGCCGCCAAGAGCCATGGTGAGGACATAATCTTCCATGGGCATGATTTCCCCATGACGAACTACCTCTTGAAACATACGATTCAACCCCCACAGACCTGTTCATGAACGCCGATAGGTAAAACAAGGACTACGGAGGAGTGAACCCCATGCGAGAGGTCACCTTGCGATGGGAAAGGGAGGCCCTCGCATCAACTTCCATGGCCGCCTTGGACGAGATCGTTAGCCGACTCTCCATTCTGGGGAACCTCCACATTTCCCCCGACGGCGTTCGACAACTCATTGCTCCGGTGTACCGCGAAGGAAAGAACGTTGATGACCTCAAGGTCATTGAGTTCATCGAGGTGAAGGAAGTCCTCTCCGAGCGCGAACAGAACGCCGTGGTCATCTTCAACACCCACCCGCTGGTACGGATGGCCACCAACACGGAGGACATCCACATTCTTGTGCCCTGTGCCTATGAAAACGGAGCGTTCACCATCACCGTTCGGGGACTGCCCAAAGCCGTGGCGCAATTTGTTCGATTGACGGAGGCCTTCATACCTCCCTCGCACGTGAAGGTGCAAAACATCACCGAACAAGTCGATGGGTTGGCCGAGGTGATGACGCAGCGCCAACTGGAATGTTTTGCCTTGGCTGCCAAACACGGGTACTTTGAGGAACCAAAACGCATCACGGTGCAGGGATTGGCCGAGGTGATGGGCGTGGCCCGCTCAACCTACCAAGAACATCTCTCCAGCGCTGAACAAGCCGCCCTGCTTTGGATCGCTGAGCGCCTTGACTAGATTGAATCAAACAAACCTTTGATGACTGCGGCGTCTTCCCACCATCATGGACAAGGCCTCAAGGCTTCGCGCCCTTCTACCCAATCAGCGTGGCGTCTGGATTCCAATTGACCACGGCGCCTCCGATTACCCCAATCCCGGACTTGAAAACCTGGACCAACTTATTCCTCAACTCATCGATGCCGGCGTGGATGTGATTCTCGCCCAGAAAGGAGTGGTGGGTCAATACGCACCGCTTTGCGAGGGCACCAGGACCAACATGGTGGTCCATTTCTCCGTTTCAACGCGGCATGCAGGGCCGAATTCAAACAACAAAGTGATGGTCGGGCACGCCGACGAAACCCTCGCTCGTGGTGGAATGGGCGTTTCCAGTCAGGTGAACATGGGAAGTGAAGCGGAACCGGAAATGATTGAACGCATGGGCGACCTCAACCGCCACGCTCACCTGCTCGGCCTCCCGGCGTTCGGCATGGTCTATCCACGGGGCCCCAATCTCAACCCCGTACCCGGAGATGTCACGGGCGGCCAAGCCCACGCCGTTCGGTTGGCCTTTGAGTTAGGGTGCGACGCAGCGAAATGCACCTGGACCGGCGACGCATCGTCCTTTGCTGAGGTGGCCTCGGCAGCGCCCATTCCGGTTTTGGTCGCCGGAGGGCCCGCTTCGGGCAACGAACGAGAGGTCCTCACCATGGTCCACCAAGCCCTTCAGGCAGGGGCCAGCGGCGTATGCATGGGGCGACAAGTCTTCGCTCATCCCAATCCCGGTGCGATGGCGAACGCCCTCGTGAAGATGGTCCACGAGGGGGCTTCGGTGGATGAGGCCCTCGCCCAAGTTGAATGGTAGGTGCCCCCGTGGAAGTTTGGGTCCGTTTAGAGGAAGGTGAACCCCTGCCCAACCTTGCAGGAGTGGACCGTTACATCACACCGACGCTTGACCCCGCAGCGGTCCGAGTCGAAGACGGTGTCTTGTTCGGGTCTGAAGGCGTATTGGGCGCCCACGTGGTCATCACCGACGGCAGCACGCAAGACAACGGGAGAGCCTTGATGGGAACCGTGGAGTGGATTTGGGCCGAGTGCCAAACATGGTCCATGATTCCGCTGGAAAACCTGATCGCTGCCCGAAGCGGGAGTGCGACCAAAATCGCCGCCACCATCACCTCGGTCGCCCAAGCCCAAGGCGCCGGATTTGCGCTTGAACAAGGCGTGGACGCCCTCGTGGTGGCCAATCAAACCGAACTCATTGAAGCGGCGTTGATCGTGAAGTCCCAGCGGGGCGAAGTGGCCGAAATTGAAACGCCTGAAACCCCGTCAACCGGCGAATTGTCCATGGCGGTTCTTCGGTTGACGTCGGTGGAACAGGCCGGTGTTGGTGACCGGTACTGCCTTGACTTTCTCTCCTTGTTCTCTGAAGGCGAGGGGGTGCTCATCGGGTCGTCGGCATCCTCCATGGTGCTCGTTCACAGCGAAACCGTGCCGTCCACCTTTGTCCCGACGCGCCCGTTCAGGGTGAATGCAGGCTCACCGCATGCCTACGTCATGATGGCTGACGGCTCGACGAAATACCTCGCCGAGGTGATGGCGGGCGATGCGCTGCTGGCGGTGACCGTCTCGGGTCAAACCCGTGCGTTGGTTTTGGGTCGAATCAAAATCGAACAACGTCCGATGCTGAAAATCAGTTTCACCGTCGATTCAGACAACGAACGGAAGCCTAAAGAGGCCCATGTGTACATGCAACAAGCGGAAACGGTTCGCCTGTTGGACCATCGTGCTCAACCGCAATCGGTCACCAACCTCTCCTCAGAGGACACGGTCATCGGTTGGACCGGGCACGGCGGGCGCCACCTTGGCCAATCCATCGGGAGCCGTGTGGAGGAACGTTAAGCATGGCGGTGTTGGGCAAAGGTTCGGCTCACGGAGCATGCAGTCTCCTTCACGCCGCGGCCCTGGGATACGGCGCGTGCATGGCCCTCGACCTTCCCATCACCGTGCGCCTCCTTGACCGACCCAGCAAACGCGAGCTGGTTGACAAGGACGATGTCTTGGGTCACCTTTTGCAAGCGTGGTGTGACGCCGGTCATCCCCTACCCGAGGGGTACGATATCGATGACCTGCACTGGGGCGTCAACTCCAAAATCCCTCCCAAACAAGGCCTCAAATCATCCGCAGCCACCTGCATCGCTGCCCTCCGTGCCTTGTGCGACGCCACCAGCATCGTGCTCGAGGAGCCAACAATGGTTCACCTCGCCGCCACGGCCCAACTTGCAGCGGGCGTTTCGCTGACCGGTTCCATTGACGATGCGTGGGGATGCATGAAACCGGGATGGAAACTCGTGGATGTCCAAGCACCCATCACGGAGGGCGTCCTGTTGGAAAACAAGGGTCTTTCCAGCGACGATTGGATCGTCGTTCTGGTGCTGAGGGGCGAACGTGAACAGCAACCCAACTTGCAAGATTTTGAACCTCATCAACAAGCCTTCCGGGAGGCCTTTGAGGCGCTCAAAGCCAATAACCCGCTCATGGCGATGACGTGGAATGGGCGAGGTATTGTGGCGGTCCTTCAGGACATTGAGGGGCGGAAAATGACCAATGACTCGTTCATGAACAGCGCTCGAGCGGCCGGCGTTTCCGGCTCCGGACCGGCCCTTGTCTTGGTCATCCCTCAACTTCAACACGCCATGGTGGACCGGGTCAAGGCTTGGTATTCAAGCCGATACAAGGACGTGGAGTTCGTGGTGACCTCCTTCCTTTCTCACGAAGGCGATGACGAACTTGAGTGAACACCTTCTAAAAGGGCCATTAGGTCCATGGTCCGTTTCAACATGCAGATGACACTCGGCGAGGTCTTGCGTGTGACGTTGTTGGGCTCAAGCCACGGCCCGTTTGTCGGAGCCACCCTCGAAGGCGTCCCCAAGGGACTGGCGTTGGATGAATCGGTGGTACTGGCGGCGATGCAGTTGCGAAAAACCGGCGGAGCCTACAGCAGCAAGCGTCAAGAAACCGACCGCGTGGATTGGGTGAGCGGTGTGGTGGACGGAAAAACCACGGGCGACCCCATCGAACTCCGGATTGCCAACAACGATGCGCGTTCTTCCGACTATACTTTTCTCCCGGACCACCCTCGACCTGGTCACCAAGATCTGGTGATGCACATGCGAACCAACGGGGAAGCGGACCTTCGAGGTGGAGGGACCTCCAGTGCAAGAATGACCGCTCCGCTCGTGGCGGCAGCGGCCCTGTTTCGGCCTTGGCTCCAACATCTCGGGGTTCATGTCGAAGCCCACCTCGGTGCAGTGGGTGCCGTTGAGGCCGATGCGATGGACGCTTGCCCGCCGCGCTGGGCCTCGCCAGATTGTGAAGCCTTGCGATGTCGCGATCCAGCAGCGGCTCAAGCCATGGTTGAACTCATCAACGCCACGAAGAAATCGCTTGATTCCATCGGTTCAAGGGTGGACTTGACCATAACGGGCCTTCCGCTTGGCCTGGGTGAACCCTGGTTTGACGGGCTTGAACCCGCCCTTGCCAGGGCGATGATGGCCATACCGGCGGCACGAGGCGTGGAGTTTGGCCACGGGTTTGGCGTCCAAACCATGAAGGGAAGCGAGCACAATTCTCCTTGGGCAGGAACAGCGGATCAACCGGTCCTTGAGGGGGACCAGCCCGATGGCGCCCTTGCCGGATTGGCCACGGGGTCACCGGTTCATGTTCGCCTTGCGCTCAAACCGCCATCGAGCATCCCACAGGAACAACTGACCCTCAATTTGGCCTCCAACCGACAGGAACCGCTCATCGTCAAAGGAAGGCACGATCCCGTCCTCGGCCCTCGGGGCGTGGCCGTGGCCGAGGCCATGGCCATCATCGTCGTGGCCGATTTATTGTTGCGTGGAGGTTTTGCCGATGCATGATGCCCCTGAAATCCACAAGTTCGGAGGCTCCTGTCTCCGCGACGCTTCGGATTTGGAACGCATTGCGAACATCGTTATGGAATCGGAGCAGCCGGTGGTCTTGGTCGTCTCGGCCTTGTGGGGCACGACCGACCGATTGATGCGGGCTGCCAAAGAACCCCGATATGCAGGGCGTCTGGTGAACGACCTCGCCAGCCATCACCTTCGCTTCGCCCCTTCGCTGGTGAATTCACCGCTCTTCGATGTCTTCCAACGCGTGCTGGCAGGAATCGAGGATTCCCTCGCTGCGTTGGAAACCGAACGGTCCGATACATCGGCATACAACCGCTTGCTCGCCTCAGGTGAACGCCTCTCGGCCCTCATCATCGCTCACCACCTGGTGGAATGCGGGATTGATGCCCACCCTGTCGGCGCCGAAGACATCGGGCTGTGTTTGGACGGCATGGGCACCGCACGAACCGTGGACATGCAACGGTCGGCCGAACGATTGGACAAGGAGGCCTTTTGGGGCGTCCCGGTGGTCACGGGCTGGTTTGGCGAAGGCAACGACGGTGACATTGCGTTGTTGGGCCGCGGTGGCAGTGACCACACGGCCACGGCCCTTGCTGCGTTGCTTAACGCTCAACGCGTGGTCTTGTGGAAGGACGTGTTGGGCATCTATCCCATCAATCCGAGATGGGGCGTGTCGGCATCGCCCATACCCTACCTCGGCTACGGAGAAGCCATTGAATTCGCCAACGCTGACGCCACCATCCTTCATCCTGCCACGGTTCAACCGGTGTACACCATTGGTATTCCCATTGAGATTCGTCACTTGTCAGGATACGGTCGAAACAACATGAAAACCGTGATCGGCCCCGATATTGACGGTACGCCCACGGTGAAAGCCGTGGCCTGCATCCCTCGGGTGGCGTGTGTGAACGTCCAACTCACCTACTCGGACGACGCTGTTGCGGATTTGAGTGACGCCATCGGCCAGCTTCAGAAACACGACGTCCGAGTCTGCTCCTTTGAAGCCACTCCGAACCGATGGAGATTCATCTTGCCTCAACACGAAGTGAGTCGGAGCATGAGCATCTTGAACCGTTTCAGCGGCGAGGTGACCTACGACTATCACGCCGCCATGCTGTCGTTCATCGGTTGTAGTGACCCCAAAACCGTCCTTGCGTTGCTGGAAGAGGGTTCCAATTATCGAGAAGAAGACGTCCTGGTGACCAACCGTTCCACCCACTTGCTTACGCAACGTCACGACATCTCAGCCATGCTCGACGAAGTGATGGTGCGAGTGAACGCCAATCAGGGTTGAGGGTTCACTCGGCTTGCTTCTCACGGAAACGTTGCAAGTGCGTTGGCAGGTTCAAGCCAAACAAAATGCCGACCGTGATGAACACAAACAAGGTGCCCAAGGCAACGCCATACACGGACGTGAGTTCAACCGATTCACGCATTCGCAAGGCGGTGTCGCCCGAGAAAATGCCAACGATGGCGGGAAGGATGGTGTTGGCGGAGAGGACGAACCAAGCCAGCAACGTGGCCAAAATGGGGTTGATCACCAACGAGCGGTGGTATTTTGACACGATTTTCTTGGGGTTCATGACATAAACTTCGTTGGTGCGAATGCTGGTGTCAAGCATCGAGTAGCGAATCACGCCGTTGCTCAACTCGAAATACATGATGAGCAGGACGGAATAAACAACCACCAGAACGGAGAGCATCGTGGGGCTGTCCTGCAACCCAAAGAGGTCGTTGGAAAGGGCGGTCTTGGACGAGGCAAACCGAAGGATGGCGAGAATGAAAAGCAGATTACTGCCAAGCGACATACGAGCGTCTCGCTTGAAGGTCCCCATGAAACCAAGCACGGTGGCGGCCGCAATCACGACGAGTTGCATGATGTTGGCAAAACCCAAACTTCCGGTCATGATGTACCACATCGTCCCTTGTGGAGGGGAGATGATGTAGGTGAGGAAGGCCAAAGCCACCAAGACCCCGTACACTGCGATTTGCAAGTTTTGGACCATTTTGTCCGGAGGGAGGAACTTCATTTTGGGGACCAACGGGCCACCAAGCAGGCTCTCGATGAAGGTTGGGATTTCAACGGTGGGGATGGCGTCTTGTGGAATGTCGCTGCCGGAGCCGACCTGACCTGCTGCCTTCTTCCGCGAGGGGGCCGAGGAACGAACCGTCTTGCCGTCGTAGAGGTGCGAGGTGTCATCGGATGGCTTGTTGATGGTCATGGTTGATCACCTCAGAATCCTCGAGCTCCTGCAAGAGCGGTGGAAAGGAGCATGTCAGGCTCCCAATCCATGATGTTCACGCCCAATCCACGGAGTTCACCGATGAGCACGTCGCGTTCGGTCTTCATGACCTCATACCCGGTTCGGTCAATGCGCTTGGCATCGAATTCAAACTCGAGCGAGGACGGTGAAAGCACCGTGACGTCGAAGTCTCGGGCTCGGAAGTCACGCAGGGCGTTGACGATGGTCGGGTCGTCCTCCAAATTGGAGAGGAAGATGATGGGGCTCCCTTTGTTGATGTGAGGCAAAATCCGGTTGACCACCACTTGCAGCGGGATGTTCCCGCGGGCAACGGCCCCGGCAAGTTTGGTCAATATGACATAGAGTTGCTTCTTGCCAGTATCACGGTCAACGCTGACGACTTCATCGCCATAGACAATGACACCCACCGAGTCACGACGACCAAGGAAGTACTTCGCCAAGGACGCCGCCGCTCGAGTGGAATACACCAAGGCGTTTCGGGAAACCGGGCCGGTTTCAGCCACCGCACGCGAATCAACGATGATGATCACGTCGGACACGGCGTCTCGCTCGCGTTCGTTCACCATGAGTTTGCCCGAACGGGCGTAGGCTGACCAGTTGATGGCTCGGAAGGAATCGCCCTCGAAATATTCACGAAGCGAGTAAAACTCGGATCCGGGACCGGGTTGGCGAATGTTGACCGCACCGGTGAAAATCTTGGGCACTCTGGACTTGACGAAGGTTTCTTTCAAATCCTCCATCTTCGGGAACACAAGGAAATCGTTGTAGACATGCAATTCCTTTTCCTTGTGGAACAACCCGAAGGCGTCCTGGATGCGAACCGTGACCGGCCCGAGGCTGTAGAAGCCACGAAGCGGACACTCAACGGTGTATTCGATGAACGTCTCTCGTCGTGGGCCGAGTTCCATCAAGATGTAATTGGCACCTTCTTTGATGCGCATCACTTCGGGAACTCGGTCACGAACCTCCAAGATTTTCGGCAACGATGAAGAGTTTTGCATCCTCAAGGTCACGTTCAATTCGCCGTCTTCAAACATGCGGGCACTGGAGAGTTTTCGCATGGCAACCACGTTGCCAAGCGCAGCTCCTTCTTCGCCGGACCACTCTTCGGCTCGTCGTCCACTCGATGCGACGTCTGCGTGATTCCCCAAGAGTGCAGCCCAGGTGAGGAACACGAAGATGACCACGGCGATGGTGACGAGTTGGGTGTTGCGGAGCGTCAAGCCGAGCAAGTACATGGCAACAGCAAGGCTGCCAAGCATGGCTGACTTTCGGCTCCACATGTTTGATTCACCTCAGTTCAAGTCCAACTTCAAACCGTTGGCACAGGGACTTCCCGGAGGATGGTCTGGATGACTTCTCCGGATTCAAGACCCTTGATTTGGTGCTCAGGCTTCAAGATGATACGGTGGGCGATGGCGAGCTCAGCGATGGCCTTGACGTCATCGGGGGTGACGAAGTCGCGTCCACGCAGGGCAGCGGCCGCACGGGAGGTCTTGAGGAGGGCTTGCGAACCACGAGGGGAGGAGCCCACGAGAACACGAGGGTCTTCACGGGTGCGGGACACGATCTCGACCATGTACATGCGGAGGGCTGGGTCAACGTACACGTCTTCACAGGCCTGTTGCATGGCGATGACACGAGCGGGGTCGGTGATGACGTCCACATCGACAGCGTCCTTACCACGGTTGATACGTCGGGCGAGGATTTCGTCTTCGTCAGCGCGGTCGGGGTAACCCACAGACATCTTGAACATGAAACGGTCAAGTTGTGCTTCAGGGAGCGGGTAGGTACCTTCCTGCTCCACAGGGTTTTGCGTGGCCATAACGATGAACGGGGCTGGCAACTTGTGGGTGACGGTACCGATGGTCACCTGCTTCTCCTGCATGGCCTCAAGCAAAGCGGCTTGGGTCTTGGGAGGGGCACGGTTGATCTCGTCAGCGAGGAGAAGGTTACAGAACAACGGACCTGGCTTGAAGGTAAACTCGCCCTTCTTGGCGTCGTAGATGTTCGTACCGGTGATGTCAGCGGGGAGCAGGTCAGGGGTGAACTGAACACGCTTGAAGTCACAACCGAGAGCATCGGCGAAGGTGTTGGTCATCAGCGTCTTGGCCAATCCGGGGTAGTCTTCGAAGAGAAGGTTCCCGTTGGACAGGATGTTGATCAACACGTTGTCGATGACGTGTGACTTTCCGATGATGACCTTCTGGACCTCGGCGGAGATTGCTTGTGCAATCGCACCGACGGCCTTCAGGCGCTCTCGGACTTCAGGGGTACTCTGGTGCTTCGGCTGGGCCGGAGCGGCCGGTGCTGCAGGTGCAACGGGTGCGGCGGGTGCTGCCGGTGCCATGGGAGCGGCGGGGGCAGGGGCCACGGGTGCTGCTGGCGCTGCAGGCGCTGGCGCGGGCGGGGCTGCGGGGGGGGCTGGGGGTTGCATGTCTTATCCTCCTTGTTTCAATTTCCCCAACGACGGATGTGAGGGATGAGTTCCCTCAATTCTTCGCTGGAGTAGACACGGTTCGAACTCACCAGTTCGACCAATCGGGGTTCGCGGATCATCTGCATGACTTCCGCTGGGGACTTGCGAGCAAAATCGTCTCGCGTCAGGTCATTGAAGTTGCGAACTTTGTTGAGGAAAGCCTCACGCGTTCGCCGTTGGTAATGGGAGGGGTCCAACTTCGTTGGGCGCTCCCGGAATCGAGTCAAGTCGAAGACGTGACGCCAGTTCTCTTTCTCGGGCACCACCATGATGGCAATGGCGAGCAGAGCGAAGAGATTCAGGATGATGAGCCACTTGAGGACGGCATCGCTGGTGAGCAAGACGATGGCGCCCATGGCTTCGGTAAACGGCATGGAAAGGGTGCTGGAAACGTGCCGGCTCTCGTCGAAAACGATGTTGAACGACCCCGTGTTACGGGCGATGGTGGCGGACAACTGCTCGTTGTCAAATTCCATCATGTCGTTGATGAGGGCCGTGAAATACATCTCGTTGCCTCGCCAGGTGGTGTCACCGAGTCCCTTGTTGAGCCCCTCGGAGTCGGTGTCCCAGCACATGTGGCCGTGTTGGATGTAAAGCTCGGAGTCGCATTGCATCTTGCCCGTCTCCTCGGCCATGTCTTGGTCCCAGAGGTGGTTGGCCAGCACCGAGTGGTCGGAAACGAACACAATGCTCCCCGTTGCGGTGATTTCTCCGATATCGCCGCCAAAGTCCAGCGACCGCTGGTCAAGCACGGTTTGTCCGGGGTAGTCGATTCGAATGATGAGGCCGGTCTCTCCTTCGCCGAGCGTGGGGTTGGATTCGCCCTTGCCAGCGTCGATTTCAGCCGAGGTTGAAGCAGCAGCCAGCACGTGGATGCTTCGACCGGATTCACCTTGTTCATCCAACACCTGGATGGCGGTGGGTCGATGGAACAGCACCGGCATGCGGCAGTTCTCCACCCGTTCTTGGTTGACATCGTCTTCTGAACATGGAACGGCTTTCTCATCGCCCATGGTGGAGATGTCGCGGGTCACGCTGGCCACGGACCAAAGTTTCCGCGTGTCGGGCGAGACACGGGTGCCGTCATCGGCCGTCACTTCGTAATAGCGACCGGTGTTGATGTCATCGCGAACGGGAGAATCAAAGTACTTGACACCGAATTCTTCGGCCACCAACTGAGCGTTGGTCGAGTTGGCCGCCAAGATGACCTTGCCACCTCGTTTCGTAACGAAATCATGGAGGGCAGCCGCCTCAGCTGCATCGAAGGGCTTCTCTGGTGCGGCGATCACCAACAGGGTTCGGTGGGGGTTTTGCCAGTCGTTGACGAGCATGGGTGTGGACATGGTGTTGGCCACGTTGAAATCCTTCAAACTCTCGCGCATCAGCGTCAGTTGTTGGTCAGCGTATTCATCGTCGTTCTGGTAGGGTGAAAACACGGTGGTTTTCCCGGACGAGACGACGGCGATGATGACGGTTGAAAGGGCCACTGAAACCACGAGGCCAATCATGAGCCAAGCCTCGAGACTCAATTTGGACTTCTCAACTTCAGCCATCTCTCTTCCTCCAAGTATCAAGTCAAAACGACAGATTTACATCCTTCGGAGACACATTCCACACATAATAGTTGCTCACCCTTGGACAAGGGCATGTTCCGATTTTCAAACAACAGCGACGCTCTTTCTAGCGAATCAAGACGGCAAAATCCTTCAAAAATTACAGTTTTCGGAGTTGAATTACTGCAATCCAGCACGTCGACCTGAAAACATGAAGGCCAGCAGCGTCAACACAAGGAGGTCAACCGGCCCCGACCATGACAGGCTGGGGTCATCGCTGACCTCAATGTCTTCATCATCTTCATCACCTACCACGGGGTCATCGACTGAAGGGGCTTTCACCTCCACGTTCATGGTGCTGGACCGCTGAGTCTGGTCCCCTTCCGATTCCAAGGCGAGCGAGACTTCGCACGTCCGCTCTTGATGGCTGCTGCTGGCTTCCAAACGCAACGTGAATTCAACGGCGTTGCCACCGTCATCAGCCGTCACTTGGACGACGGTGTCTTCCAGTTCCTCAAGCCCAACAACCGAAAGATGCGGGCAACTGCGAATCGTTGCTTCAGCACCACGAATGGCGTCTTGAGTGTTGCCCATGTTTTTCACCTTCATCGTAAAGTCAACCCAGGAACCAGCAAACAACGTTTCAGTCGGTTCAAGCGCTTCGGGGATCAATCGGAACATGCGAGGCACCGTAACATCAGCCTGGATTTCTTGGCTTCGGATGGTCGAACTCCCGACTTGCTCCTCGCCCACCACCGTGAGTTCGATCTTTGAATTCGGTGAAAACGATCTCACTTCATCGGCCTGGCCACCCGTGATGCTGATGGTGAACGTGTCGTTGGCGTTCCCCGATACGGAAAAGGTGTCAGGCCCATCAAAAGAAAACGGTCCGTCCTCGTCGTAATCGTAGGTCAAGGCCAAGTTCAATTCGGCCGGCCCATCGTTTTGAATATACACCACCAATTCACCCGTCAAATCCCAATCTTCCTCAAGTTCAACGACGTACTTTGGGTCAACGTCCGTGACCCAACCCATGTCCCATGAAGGACCTTGCACGTCCTGAGCAGCAACGGGAAGGGCGGTGAGGAGCAAGACCAGCGCAACACCTGCGCAAAGGCTTGGCCGCATGTCATTCACCTTGTTGCAGCGCCCGTAGCGCCCTTTTGGTTAAGGTCTTCACCATGGACCGACGATACCTTGGTGGCAGGGCGGTGTTGTTCACGGGCTTTACCGCCTTGTGAATCGCCGCCGCCATGGCTACGGGCTCCATGCCGTTTGAGGCAAGGGTTTTCGAAACTTCCTCGTTGTGGAGGCGGGGAATGGATTCAAGCGCCGTACTGGCAATTTTGAGACTCTCGGGTTGCGATGGAATCCACGAGGCGGCGACACCGGCTTCGGGAAAATCCCACGAATCACGAACCCGGAGTTTCTGATAGGAACCTACTCTGGAGAACGCCTCCTCAGGCAAGGTCACCTTGAGCAAAAATTCACCGGGCTCAAGCACGTTTTTCTTCATGCCGTCGAGCGCGTAGAATTCGGAGAGCGGCAGTTGCCGTTCGCCTTGTGGACCGATGAGGTGGACGCTGGCTCCCAAGACCATGAAATTGGGCGCGAGGTCGCCTTGGTAGGTGGCGACGCACAAGGTGTTCTGGTTGGGAATGACACGGCAATCGGCTCCTGTGCCGCAGTCTGCTTTGTGACACCAATCGATGGAGCGACGCCAATCTTCGCCTTGGTTATACCAGAAACATCGGGTGTCAAGGCACAAATTACCGCCAACCGTGGCGCTCTTGCGGATCAGCGAAGAAGCCACCTTGGCCGCAGCTTCAACCAACAGCGGGTGAACGCCGTTATCGGCCGTCAATGCATCAAGTCGAACCATGCAACCGATGGAGGTTGGCAGCAACGAATGGGCCTCTTCAATGGCCGCGAGTGAAATCACGTGAGGTTGGGGGTTGATGCGCCACTTGTAATTTGGCAGCACGTCGGTGCCCCCTGCCACCCAATCAAAACCCAAGCCCTGTTCCATCAAGGAGGAGGCGAGGTCCACCGCCTCAGCCACCGAAGTGGGGTGGTGAAGTTCAAACGGTGGCATTAGCATCAGGCATCGCCTCCCATGTGCCGTTGCTCTTTCTTCAACCATGCACGGCCCGCAAAGCCCAGTTCGGCCAGCTGTTCAGGCAGCGGTTCATCGGCTTCTCGCCAACCCTCTACTTGTTCAGCGAGGGGACGGTTCGGGTCAAAGCCGAACAACACGCCGTTGACGTAGGCCGACGTGTCTTCGCTTCGCTGGCGAAGGCGGTCCCGTTCCCGGTGAGCCTCGCTTCGAGCTTCAAGGGTGGCCTGAAGCGGCCCGTGCTCAAGACGAGGGGATGGAAGGTCGAGTGGGTCGTCCAAGCCCAGCGTTTTCATGTGCTTTTCAATCCCGTTGTACACCACATCAGGGGTTAACGGCAAGTCACGAAGTCGAACTCCAATGGCATCGTAAACGGCGTTGACCACGGCTGGCAAAATCGGGAGCAGCGGACCTTCACCGGCTTCTTTGGCCCCAAACGGACCCTCGGGGTCACTCGATTCAACGATGATGGCTTCGACATGTGGCATTTCGTGAACCGAGGGAATCTTGTATTCGAGCAAGTTGGCGTTTTGGAGATGACCGGTTCGGCCATAGACCATTTTCTCGCTCAGGACCTGCCCGAGCCCCATGTGGCATGAGCCGATGATTTGTCCTTTGACCGCCAAGGGGTTGAGCGCTTTGCCGCAATCGTGAGCCGCCCACACGTTGGTGCAGGAAACTCGACCGGTCTCAACGTCAACGTCCACTTCGGCCACGTATGCCGAAAAGGAGTAGGCCGGCGCCAAGCCCGCTGCAGCCCCTTTGTGAACGCCTCCCATGGGCGGCGAGCGATAAGCACCACGGGCGATCAAGGCCCCCGTGTCTTCCTGGGCCTTGTGAAGCGCCTGCAAGTACGAAACACCAATCGACGGGTCATGCTTGTAGTAGATGCGCCGGTCGTTGAGGACCAAGACGTTAGGGTGATACCCGAGCATCTCCCACGCTGCTTTGAGCAATTGGTCTCGAACGTCAATCGCCGCTCGGATGGCCGCGTTGGCGTTCATGAACGTCACTCGACTGGAGTAGGATCCAAGGTCGACGGGGCTTGTGTCGCTTTCGTGGCTTCGAACGTGAATCATGTCAACGGGTAAGGCAAGCACTTCAGAAACGACCTGCGCAACGGCCGTGGTGGAGCCTTGCCCGATGTCGGCGGCCCCGGTGTGAACGGTCACGCCACCGTCCATGTCCACCTGGATGTGGACCGTGGCGTGTGGGAAATTTTTCGGGTCCCAGTGAATGGGCAGGCCGGAGCCCGAAATGAAGAACCCGCAACCGATGCCGATGCCCTTGCCCAGCGGGAGTTGGCGGAACTTTTCGGACCAGTTTGAACCCTCACGAACCCGTTCGAGCGCTTCTCGCATCCCGTTCGACGTGATTCGGAAACCGCTGATGGTTCGGCTGTGAGGCGGCAAAAGGTTGGCCAAACGAAGGTCAATCGGGTCCACGGCCATGGATTCGGCCATTTCATCCAAGCCAACCTCAACGGCACAGCGGGTGTTGACCGCACCGTGACCTCGCATGGCACCTGAAGCGGGTTTGTTGGTCCAAACACGGGCTCCGGTGTAATGGAAGGAGCCCAACTCATACGGAGCCGTGGCAAGGACGCCGTTGTAGTAGGAAGTCACGTGACCAAACGAGGCAAAGCCACCGCCGTCAATGAGCGCATCGATATCGAAACTCGAGATTCGACCGTCGGTGTCGGCCGTCATTTTGACATCAATGTGACTGGGGTGTCGGCCACGGTTGATCCAATACACTTCCTCCCGGTCAAACGTAATACGGACCGGTTTTCCGGCTTTGCGGGCCAAGAGAGCAGCGCACATCTCGTGCGGGAACGGGTCGGATTTACCACCGAAACCCCCGCCCACAAAGGTGCGCACCACGTTGATTTGATGCATGGGCACGTCGAGCACGGTTGACAAGGCTCGATGGGTGTAATGGGGCACTTGTTGAGGCGTGTACAGTTGGAGCCGGCCGTTGGGGTCCCAATGCGCCACGACGGCATGGGGTTCGGTGAACCCGTGGTGCACACCCGACATGGTCCATGTCCCGTGAGAGGAAGCGTGGGGGGAATTCACGAGGGAGCGGTCGCCGAATTCTTGGAACACGCGCTTTTGGACATTCGTGCGTGCGAGGTGGTACTTTCCGCGCCAATGAATCGGTTCATCGTGGTCTTCAAGCCCGAGCTTGGGGTCAAAAACGGGTTCCAATTCCTCCCATTCAATGTCGAAGAGCGAAAGCGCTTCAATCGCCGTGGCCTCGTCAATCGCTGCAACGCAGGCGACCAAATCGCCGACGTGCCGAACCTTCTCAACCGCCATGGCATGTTCGTCCTTGGTAACCGGAAGCACACCGAATCGGTTCGGTGCATCTTGTCCGGTCGCCACGGCAATGACGCCCGGGAGGGCCTCAACCCGAGAGGTGTCAATGGATTTGATGCGTGCGTAGTGGTGCGGTGAACGGAGAATTTTGCCGATGAGTTCGCCTTGGAGGCGGACGTCGTCGCCGTACCAGGCCTGACCGGTGACCTTGGCGTTGGAATCCACCAACGGCATGGCTTTGCCGACCGAAGTGCCCGTTCGGGCACGGTCGTGGATGTGGTCACCGGCCGGTTTGGGTTCGCGACCACCGACCGTTTCGGGGATGTAATCCAAATCGCGTGGACGCATCCGGGGCTCGGAACCGCCTGAACCGGGTGGAGGAAACGATTGCTTTCCAGCCACCCGCTTGCCGTCGCGTCGGATTTCCGAAGCATCGCTGCCGGGCTGTTGTTTGTACGAACCCATGATGATCACTTCGCATGGCCGGGTGGCATGGTGGGCTCTTCGGGCCCTGCAGGATGTGGATCGTGATGGGGATCGCTGGCCGGAGAAGGTGCCGCGGTTTCGCCCCGAACCATGGCAGCCGCCGCTTCCACAGCGTCGATGATTTGCTGATAACCGGTGCATCGGCACAAGTTCCCCTCAATGGCCGTCGCAATCTCGTCTCGGCTGGGAGAGGGGTTGGTGTTGAGCAAGGCCTGAGAGGTCACGAGGAATCCAGGCGTGCAGAATCCGCATTGTGAGCCACCGTGGGTGGCAAAACACGTCTGAATCGGGGCCAGATGGGCGCCGTCCGACAGGCCTTCAACGGTGATGATTTCGCGCCCTTCCACCTGACCGGCGAGCGTTAGACAAGAGAGTTGGGGTTCACCGTCGATCATCACCGTGCAGCAACCGCATGTACCGAGGTCGCACCCACGCTTGACGCCGAGCGTTCCAACCTTATCTCGCAGGACATCAAGGAGCACGGCGTTGCTTGGTGCCAAGACCTCAACCGGTTGTCCGTTGACCGTGGCCGACCAAGCCCGCCCTTTTGGCGTGGGAATCATCGGTACGTGTTCCTTGCTTACCATGGTCGTCCCTGCCTCTCCGTAGGTCATTCACCCTTTGATAATTGGGGGGAGGAGCCCTCGTTGCGAGTCACTCCTCTTCGCCAACTTCGCCCCCCAATTGGCTCTCCACCGCTTCGATGGCGTTGCGGAGCACCAAGCCGTGATACACGCGGATTTTGCGCTCCTTCACCTTCTGGTTGACCTTCAACTCAATTTCGTAAAGGGAAGACAGGGTCTTGACCGAATGGATCTCCTCAAGCAACACCCGATACTCGTTTCGACGTGCGAAAAACACGCCGAGGTAGATGGGGATGAGCAACAACGGGATGACCAATTCTTCGAACACGATTTCAGCCACGCCGGACATGGAGAGTTCAAGCGAATCGGCGTCGTAATCAAACGAGAACGAACCTGGCCCAAGCCCGCCTTTGTAGAAGATACCGGTGTTCACACCGAAATACATCGTAAAGGGCGTTTCCGTGTCATCATACACGTCCGAGCCACGGTCAAATTCAACATCGTCGGGCCAGCCGTCGTTATCGTTGTCGTCGTCCAAGACATCGGGTATGGTGTCTTGGTCCGTATCGGGCGGTGTTGATTCGGGATTGAAGGGGTCGTACAGCACCGTACCGGAGGATGCCTGTCGTTCCATCTCGTTCCGGATGCCGTCGCCGTCGGCATCGTCGTCGTACTGGTCTGGGATGAAATCACCGTCGATGTCGGAGCAACCTCTCAACCGGATTTTGCTCTTGCCGTAGATGCTGGGACAGTTGTCACTCAGCGAATGCAGTCCCTGATCGGCATACCCGTCGCCATCGGTATCGGACCAAATGAGCCCGTCTTCGGGCCAAACATCCTTCTCGTTGTTGACGCCATCGCCGTCCATATCAGGGTCAACCCCGTCACCCAATCCGTCGCCGTCAAGGTCGCGGTGTTCGCTGGCGTTGTCTGGAAACGCATCGGCGCCCATGCTGACGTTCCATTGGTCATCGGGGTCCGACCAACCGTCGCCGTCGCTATCGAGGCAACCGACACGGTCCTCGGTCGAGGTCCCCTCGGTCACGCAATTGGGTTGCTGGCTCTCTTGGGCGTGGGCTGAGCCGAGCAAGAGGACGGTAACAAGAAGGGCAGAGGCCAGCGCTTGTCCCCTCATGTGGGGAACCAAGAACCCCCTCCTAATGGCTTTTTT
>JADHNB010000077.1 GCA_016779705.1 Candidatus Poseidonia sp.
TTGTTGGATTGGCTCATGGAAGGGTGTTCGAGTACACCGCCAGCGCCCGTTTGGTTGACGGACAGGTGTTCTCGGTGCATGATCCATCGCCTCGCGTTCCGCTCCTCCGGCTGAACCATGGCGACCTTCCGTTGGGGGCGGTGTTGGGAAGTGACCGACCGTATTTTCCTCCTCCCGGATTGTTGGGCCACCTGCCCGCTGCGCTGGACCGTGCCTTGGTGTTGGAGGCCTTGGGTGACGGTGCGGTCCAACTCACGGACCGGTTTGCCAACCGAAGGCGCCGTTTGCCCATCACGGTGATTGACGCTTGGCTGGGGCTTCGTCACCCGAGAATGTCAAGCGAGAAACGGTCAGCGATGGCGGCTGAACTCAAGGACCAACTCGCCGACGACCCGCAAACCGTGGCGACGGCTCTTGGGAGAGACCTTCTCCTTGACTTTGGCAACGTCGTTTGGGTTGAGACCGACTGGGGCCCTGAGGTGGTCGATATCTACGGGATGTCACCTCGCGGCGTCGAAGCCGTCCTTCTGGACGTCTTTTCATCCTCCGGCCTGCCGGTGTGCGTGGATTGGCCGTTCCCCGAGGACGCTTCAGAGACGGCCCACCTTCAGCATCACCCTTCATGCCGGGTTTGGTTGGTTCGGCGAGGTGAGAGCCTTGTTGATGGAGATGGGCGGCCCGTTTTGCGTCCCACCTCGAAGCTTTCCGTGATTCATGTTCAACTTGCTCGATACACCCTTCTTCCGTTGCAACTCAAAGCCGGTCGTACGCCGCTCGCTTCTGAAACGACACCGCAGGACGTTCCTGCTGATGCAAACGCCTTGCTTCAACACCATAACGCTGGTAAACACCTGAGGATGGAAACGGTACCGGAAGGGGCTGCCGGTCGACGTTTGAAAAAGGCCCATGCGCTCTATCCCGATGGTGATGAGGAACTAGCGAACCGGTGGGAGGGCGAGGACCCTCTGGCTGCGTGGATCGCCAGCGAACCTCAGCATCGGGGCCCGAGATTTTTGCGAATCCATCAACGGCTTCCTCATGGGTGGGTGGACTTGATTTCCGTCGAGGACACACCGCTTTCCTTGATGGCCTTGGCCGTGGAAAAGGCCAGCGAGTCATGGCGCCATCGGGCGTTCCAACGATTGCGTCACGAAGTCGAGCACTCCCCCACCTGCGTCGTTGATTTCCTAGCAGGCTTGCAACACCCCTCCTCGGCGACGTGGTACGCCACCTGCTTGCTCACGATGCTTGATCCCCGACAGGTCGACCACCAAGAGCCGCTTGCCGAAGCGTTGGATGTTTGGCGTAGGTCCCCTCAGTGCATCATCAGCGTCCTGAACCATCTCTTCACCCATCTCGACGGTCGTTCAGAGGACGGTCAGGTGTGGATTGAACGTCTGGTGGCCGTGGCCAGCGAACAATCGCGGGGAGATGTCTTTCGAACATGGGCATACGCAGTGGAGACGGTCCGTTCGGGAATGCCATGGATGCCCGAACAACAGCGCCGTTGCATGGAA
This sequence comes from Candidatus Poseidonia sp., assembly GCA_016779705.1. Classification (GTDB taxonomy): domain Archaea; phylum Thermoplasmatota; class Poseidoniia; order Poseidoniales; family Poseidoniaceae; genus Poseidonia. The sequence goes on from JADHNB010000077.1 coordinate 1,518, forward strand.
GTCTTTCCTGAATCGTGGTGGGGATGTTATGCCTCTGAATGGTTGTTAACGCAACTGGCCAGCGTTTCCGGTCGTGCATGGCTTCGCGAACATCCGGTGTGCTGGTTAGCCCAACTCTACACCCCGGCTGGCCTGCCGTCTGGTATACCGGGTTTCCCCGTGGCTCAAGGTGCACCAAGGCTGACCTCCGACCAACTCATCGGCGTCAAGATGTTGGGGAATGGGAACGGAGTGGCCCCTTTGGACGAGGTCTACGAAGCGTTGTACGCCGCCGAGCACGACCTTCCTCCTCCGGTCCTCGATGGGCATCCACACGCAGCGTGGCTGGTTCGGCCGGTTGCCACGTGGCCGCCTTTTGACGCCTCGGTCTTGGAGGTCGGTGATTCCCGGATCGGGGCTCTTCTCTTTGCCGTTCAGTTCGCTTGGCGTACCCGTGGCTGATGGCGTTGGCTTGAAATAGACTCGACGTGCAGGATGTCTTACCGTACCTGCAACATCAGGCTGAGCGACTGTGAAAACTGCAATGATGTCTGACACCATGTGTACGGCCGCAATCGAAGACTGGGACGACCCTTCGGGGGATGAATCTCGGTGCAAATGCGGTAAACCATCGGTGGGTTATGGGTCCTTGTGCGACGTCAGAATGAACACAAGACAACCACCTTACCGGACAGCACGCCCCGCCACCGAGGGTCAGGCCTTCGAGGAAACCGTGAACGAGGCCGTTAGGTGGCGGGGCACAGATGCTGAAACGAACGAATCCTGATGGAAGTTGCGATGCAATCATAGTCCGATGCCACGAGCAGGTTGCATGGATGGTCAGCCGGCCCACCGGTGTTGTTTGGTGGGGGGCACCTTTGACCGGTTCCATGCAGGCCATCGTCTGCTTCTCGACGCCGCCCAAAAAGCAGCGCAACGTGTTGAAATCCACATCACCAGCGACGCCATGGCCGAGCACAAATCCGATCACATCCAATCGTTTGAGACGCGTCGCGACGTGGTGCTGGACTGGATTCAAGACCATGCAGCGCACCGCGCCACGGTCCACGAACTCCGTGACGTTCACGGGCCAGCTCCCACGCATGCCACGGCGGATTGCATCGTTGCCACGCCGGAAACACGGGGCCAATGCGAAACCATCAACGAGCAACGCACGGCCAACGGCTTGCCGCCGCTTACGGTGATCGAAGTCGGCCATTTGACCGATGTGGCCGGTGGCATCATCAGTTCATCGCGAATCAGAGGCGGTCACATCGACCAGGAAGGTCACCCCTGGCTTTCTCCGGATTGGACGGGGCGCACCCTCCGCATGCCCGTTCGTGCCGAGCCCGAGTTGAAATCTCCCATGGGCGTCCTCTATCCCGGGCCCGAGTCCGCTCCGGACATGGCGATGCTCGCTGCCCTCGAGGACATTGACCTCGAAGCTTCGCTTGTGGTGGCGGTGGGTGATGTCACGGTGGCCACCATGCTCGACGTGGGTGTTGTCCCGGACGTGGCGCTCGTCGATGGACAGACCAAACGTCAGGCGCTGTCAAACGAAGCTCAAGTGGACGTTTCGGTGTTTGCTCATGTGCTTCAGGCCACGAATCCTGCGGGCGTTTTGACGCCGTCGATGCTCGAGACGCTGAAGGAGGCTTTGCGCATGGACGAACCAACCGTCGTGGTCGTTGACGGCGAAGAAGACCTTGCGCCGTTGTTTGTTCACCTTCTCGCCCCGGTTCACGCCGTGGTGCTGTACGGGCAACCGAGTCAAGGGGTGGTCGTTCAGACCAGCCGATTGGAGACCAAACAACGTTGTCGTCGTTTGTTGGAATTGTTCGAGGTGGAATGATGGACCAGCCGATGGTTTCCATCACGGTGTGCGTACGTGACGGAGCATCATGGATTCAAGGTTGCATGGAATCGCTGCTTGCGCAAACCTACCCCCATGTTGAGATTCTGGCGGTGAACGACGGTTCCAACGACGGTGCAGAAGGGTTGTTGGATCCGTTTCACGACCCGACCGGTGAACGTGGCTTCCCGGTACGCGTTCATCACCAAGGCCAACTTGGCCTGTCTGCTGGTCGCCAATGGGCGGTTGAACATGCACGAGGCGAATGGGTCGCCATCACCGACATCGACGTGCGACCCGAACCCGATTGGATCGCGAACATGGTAGCGGAAATCAATCCCGTCTCCCACGTTGAACGCGTGGTGGCGGTGACCGGTCGTACGGTGTTTGAACAGGCCAGTGACCTTGTGAGTCGGCTTCGCTCGATCGAAATCGCCTCAAAATACCGTTCCCGGCCCCGTCGAACCAGCCTTGCGAACGGCCCGTGCTCGATGTTTCATCGCGAGGCGTTGCTTGAGGTGGGCGGATTTGACCCGGCTTGGTACCACGCCGAGGACATGGAAGTGAGCCTCCGGCTGTTGGATGCAGGCGGCACCATCGTCTATGCGCCCGAGGCCATCGTCCGACACGTTCCCGAAACGGGCATTCGTCACTTCTTGAACAAACGCAAACGAGACGCTCGCGCTCACGTTCGCATCGTTCGTCATTTCCCTCGGCGCAAACGGCGAGGTCCCGATTTTGACTTTCTCGGAAGTTCAACCATGGTCTTGTGTTTGCTTCCCCTTTGGTTGGCCATTCTGCTCGCTGGCGTTCCGTTTCTCTACGGATGGGCCACGGGCAACCTTTCGGGACTCAGCGGTTCAACCCATCAATGGGAAGTTCAAGTGCTGGCGGTTTCAGGCTCGTTTTTACTCCTTCACGAATTGTTCCTCTGGCGAGGTCCGTTGGGCGTTGTCAACCGCGAGGTGATGCGAAGCACGCAGGGAAGCAAACTGGTCGCCATGCTGGGCGTCCGCCGCCTCACCCTTCTTTGGAGTCTGGCGTTATGGAGGGGCTTGGTTTTGGGCGTGCTTGATGCCCTGTTCAAGCGAAACGGTCACTGATCAGTCAACGTTCTTGTCGCCGGGTGGGACGCGACTCGCATGGTTGAGGGCAAAGCCAGCAGCGAGCAAGGCGATCGTGACGGAGTATACGCCAACGTCCATCCAGCCCGCATATTGGACGCCGTACCAGAAGTAGAACGCCAAGCCAATCAACAAACACCAAGCGGCCAGGGTTCGTTGACCGCCGCCAACGGAGGTGTCGTTCAAAGCCGTCCAGGTATCGTTGATGATGAGGCTGCGGACCCAGCCAGAGAGGTCGGTTCGCTCACCGATGACCTTGCCGCCGTACACGATGAAGCCAACGCAGGCGAGCATGAAGATGGAGTCGCCCAACACTTCGAAGTGGAAGCCATCAATCGCCTCTCCAAACGCTGCGTTCGTCGCTTCAAACGTCAAGAGGCCGCCCCAGGAAACATGTTGCGTTGGGTGAGCCATGCTGAACATGTTGAGCACGGCCAAAAGCAGTCCCCAAGCCCCGAGGAAAACCATGGCTGGGGCGTGGATGGGAATGGGCCCGTCCACTTTTTCCGTGGCCTTGTGCGAACCAATGTCTTCGCTCATGTGTGGGGCGACTGACGAAGTGCATTTAAGCACACCGAAAGAAGGCACCCTCGGAGATTTTAGGCCTCACAAGGCGGTTTGGTGATGGTAGTGGGCGTTGAACACCACGCCCATTTCTTCCTCAGCCGATGTCATGATTTCCTCGGGGTTGATGTTGGTGGGAATGGAGGAATTGATTTCTTTTGACCGCCCGTATCGGCCCTTGCTCACGGTTCGCGCCGTCACCAAACCCAGCATGTCAAGATTCGAAATCAAACCGGAAATTCGCCGCTGCGTGAGCGGATTTTGGCGAATGTATTTGCAAGCCTGCTGGTAAATGTCGAACACTTGGCCGGTCTGAACGTTCCGCAAACCGTTGCGTTCGTTGATGATGACGGCCGCCAACACCAATTTTTGCTGGCTGGGGAGCGTGGCGATCACGGGCGTGATTTGATCGGATTCAATTTGGCTCTGAGCGATTCGAACGTGACTCTGGTCGACCGTTTCGTCGCCGATTTGTTCGGCTTTCTCCGCTGAGATTCGCAGCAAATCCAAGGCGCATCGTGCGTCGCCGTGTTCCTGTGCGGCAAGCGCAGCGCACAATTCGATCACGCCGGTTTCAAGGACGTTCTCGTTCAATCCGTTCTTTGCACGCTGGCGCAGAATGTCTTGCAGTTGTTCGGCATCGTAGGGCTTGAACAACACGTCGAGTTGGCCCAGCCTTGAGCGGACACGTGGGTCCAAGAAATCCGTGAACTTCAGGTCGTTGGAAATCCCAATCACGCACGCCCTGGCTTCGTTCAAGGATGAATTCATGCTGGTTAGGTTGTAGAGGAGATCGTCGCCGGCCTTGCGAACCAAGTGGTCGATCTCGTCGAGGACGATGACAAACACGCCTCCTCGCCGGTCCATGCGCCGAACGAGCTCCTTGAAAACCCGGTCAGTGGGCCAACCGGTGAACGGAATTTCATCCCGCTCATGGTCCTCCAGCAACGAGTTCCCAATGTGGCTCAACACCCGGTACTGCGTGTCAATTTGGCGACAATTCACCATGATGGCCTCGACCTTTCGGCCCATGGTCTCGCCCTTGGCTTTGAGGTGGTGACACACGTAATCGGTCACGGCGGTTTTTCCGGCTCCGGTGACGCCGTAGAGGGTCATGTTGGAAGGGATGTGACCTTTGAGCGCCTCCCAGAGGTTGTAGGAAATCTTCTCAATTTCTTCTTGCCGATGAGGGAGGTGCTGAGGGCGGAAATTGTGGCGGAGGTTTTCCTTGTTTTTGAAGAGGGTTTTTTGCGAGATGAACTTATCGAAGATGTTGGGCTCCACGATTCTTCACCTCCCTATTTATACCGCTGGCAAACGAGTCGCTACCCGACTCAACGCCATGATTTCGGTGAGTCCGAGTCCCCCTTATATGCCTGTCCACGGGTGAAGTTGGAAGAGCGAGTTTTGGCAACAATTGGACTGCAATTTAACGCATATAAACGGAGAGCCAATTTGGAAAAATTTACACTTTTTCCTCTCAAGATTCGGCAAAGGTCCAGCCCCCGTTCGTCCAGACGATGAGGTGACCGTCACGAAGATGGGTCACGTGGGCTGGATGCTCTGGAAGCGCATCGGTCAGCACCGGAGGATGGGGACTTTGATCGTCCACGAAGGTGTGGGTGATGCCCAAAGGCGTGCTGCATTCAGAAGCGAGGGCCAGCACATCGGCCGGTTTGTGATGATGGGTGGACGGCACCCAATCGGGGAACCCCATCTCAAGGATCGCCAGTTGCGAGCGTTCAATCGCGTCGTAGAGTGGCTGGCACGGACCCGAGTCCCCGCTGTGCACGAAACTTGCCCCATCGTGGTGTTCAAATCGATACCCGAACGGTTCAACGGCGTCGTCATGGTGGACCTCAAATCGTTCCCAGTGCCAACCGTCAGCCGTGAACCCGTTTTCGGCGTGGTCCCAGTCCACATGCTCAATCATGCTCTCCAGGGACCCGGGAAACGCGAGGTTGCAAAGTTGGGTGAGGCGTTCCTTGACAAACGGTGTCCCCACCACCCGGAGCGGTTTGACCCCGTCCCGGTCCGAGATGTACTTCCGCTCAAGGAGCAGGAACGGAAACCCGAACACGTGGTCACCGTGCACGTGGGTGACGAACACCGTCTCGATGTCAGCCACGCTGTGGCCTTTTCGGCGCAAAGCGGCAAGGGCCGTTGGTGGGGCGTCGACGAGGTGGGCTCCGTCAAACATCGCAAACGAATGGAGGCGCCCGTGGGGGAGGAAAGCGTTCCCTGTCCCGAGCATCTCAATTTGGTGAGCCATGCTTCTCCCACGGCGTGCATCTTCTTCTTCTCATCGGCGCGTTTC
>JADHNB010000008.1 GCA_016779705.1 Candidatus Poseidonia sp.
GTGTTGTTGGAAAAATCCACGCCCTCGGAGCCCTCGACGTCCGTGAACGAAACGCCCGCCAAAAACGCCCACTGAACACCCTTGTCAAGGAAAATATCGGTGGACGAAAACCGAAGCGTGTGGTTGGTTTCGTTGCCCAGGCGCTGATGTGGAAGCGAGACGTAGGTGAAGCTCGCTTCGTCCGTGGCGTCGACCGTCGCCGTGAACGTGTGACCGTCGGCGCCTAACTTGGTTCTGAACAACGCGTCGTTGGCTGAAGCAATGGACTGGCTACCAAAGCCGCACGGCACGGAGGTTCCGTTGATGTCAAGGGTCACTTCAAGGGAGGACCACGCCAGGTCTTCCGCGTCACCTTGGAACGCGAGGGTGGCCAAGATGTCCTCGGTTCCTTGGGTTGAGCGTGGGCCGGCCGTGAGGGAAACCACGTTGTCGGTACCGAGATCGGATTCGTACGATGCTACCACGCTCCACCATGCTCCGCCGACCAAGGCAAGGGCGACGACCAAGATCCCCAGAGCGTGTTTCCACATTCAAGCACCGGTGCCGAACTCAGAGCGAGCGCTCCCGACGAGCAAACGCTGCACCGATGAGCGCCACCGCCGTAAGGGTCACCAGGAAGCCGGGGGTATCTTCGGAAGATTCGGCGGATTCTTCGACCACGGGTTCGGGCGAACCCTCGCCGACGATGACTTCACCGAACATCTTCAAGCCGATGTGGGGCTCGCAAGCGTAGTAGAAATCCATGTCTTCGGTGAAGGTGTACGAGAAGGCCACCGTGGAAGCGGCTACACCGGAGGTCACGCCACCTTCGACGTAGGTGGTTGAGGCGGGGCCGTCGATTTGTCGAACGTTGTGGGGCATGGCTGAGTCTTCCCAGAGCCAGCAAACGGTTTCGCCGACGGCGATGGTCACGGATGGCAAGGTGAAAGCGTAGCCGGTTTCAGCAGCTCCGATGGTCACCGCGCAATCAACGCCGTCAAAGGGCCCCGGACTTTCATCGGCGGGAGGCAAAAGAACAGCGTCGATAACATGGATAACGCCGTTGGAAGCCGGCACATCAGCAAGCGTGACCGTGGCGCCACCAATCATGACCCCGTTGGCGTCGACCGTGATGTCCACGGTGTCGCCGTTAGCAGTGGTCACCGTGGTGGTCCCTTCGCTCAGGTCGGAAGACAAGGTTTCTCCGGCCACCACGTGGTAGAGGAGAATGTCAGCGAGGACGGCGATTTCTTCGGCCGTGTCAAAGCTTGCGAGGTCAATACCCGCTGCTGCGAACGCCTCGTCGGTGGGCGCAAATACGGTGTAGTTGTCCTCCCCGCTGAGCGTCGCAACCAACTCGGCCGTGTTGAGCGCTTCCACGAGAGCGGTGTGAACGGTCGTGGCGGCCGCCGTCATGGCAAGGTTGACGGGTGGGGCCCACATGTAGCCATCACACACGCTTTGGCTGACGTTGGCAAAGGCGTGGGTGATGCTGTTGTAGCACCCCGTCACGTTTTGGCCGTTCATTTCGAAATCTTCGAGGTACATGTAAGCGCCGCATTCGGCTTCGGTTGCACCGGGAACGATGGTGTGGGTGATGATGTTGTAGCAAATCTCGCCGGGAGGTCCGGTGGGGCCTGATGGCTCCTGGAGAGAAGGTGGCGTCAACACCGCATCAATGACGTGGATGATGCCGTTGCTGGCCATGACGTCAGCGGTGGTGACCTCGGCGTCGCCAACCGAAACCGTTCCGTTGACCACGCTGAACGTGGCGTTTTCGCCGTTCATCATCTCAACGGTCAGTCCGTCCGTAACGCTGGCTGCATCAACAGCCCCTTGGTAGACGTGGTAGAGGAGGATGGACGTGAGCGTTGCGTTGTCGTCATCGTTGTCAAATTCGGAGAGGTTGAAGCCCGCTTCTGCAAAGGCTTCGTCCGTGGGAGCAAACACCGTGAAGGGGCCCTCGCCTTGGAGTGCTTCAACCAAGCCGGCATGGGAGAGTGCCGCCACGAGCGAGTTGTGGGAGCCGGTGGCGGCGGCGTTCGTGGGGATGTCTTCGGCAGCGTCCGCAGACACGTTTACCGGGAGAACGGAGATCAACAGGCAGGCCAGAACCGCGAGTACACGAGTGGTGTTCATGGCTTGAAGCGCCCTCGGGGCGTATTTAAGGGGCGGTTTTTGACTTAGGCAAACGGCGAACGATACTCGTGGACGTCTTCGGCAATGCGCAGGAGCTGGTTGTACTTCGCCACTCGGTCTGAACGCGCTGGAGCGCCTGTTTTGATTTGTCCAGCCCTCGTCCCCACGGCGAAGTCCGCGATGGTGACGTCTTCGGATTCCCCGCTGCGGTGCGAAACCACGTTGTTCATGCCGTGGGTGGAAGCCAAATCCATCGCTTCGAGGGTCTCCGAAACGGTCCCGACTTGGTTGAGTTTGACCAGCATGGCGTTGGCGGCACCCAATTCGATGCCTTGGGACAGGCGCTCGGATTGGGTCACAAACAAATCATCACCAACCGTTTGGACACGGTGGCCGTGAGCCTTGGTAAACGCCGCCCAACCTCGCCAATCGTCCTCACCAAACCCGTCTTCGATGGAAAGAATCGGATAAGCGTCAAGCCAACCGGCGTACATGTCAACCATGTCCGAGGAGGACAGGACCTTCCCTTCCATGTGATAGCCGTCTTCGTGTTTGAACTCGGTGGAGGCGACATCGAGGGCGATGCCAATTTCTTCGGTTGAATACCCTGCGCCTTCAATGGCTCTTACCATGTACTTGAGGCCGTCTTCGTTGGTGGGAAGGTTGGGCGCAAACCCTCCTTCGTCGCCGATGCCGCCCAGAAGGCCATCCTTCTTGAGTTCAGATTTGAGAGCGTGATACGTTTCGACGCCCGCTCTGAGGCCTTCCTGAAAGGTATCGAAACCGTGGGGCATGATCATGAATTCCTGAACATCAACGTTGGAGGCGGCATGAGCGCCCCCGTTGAGAATGTTCAGCATGGGGACGGGCATCAAGCCGCCCGCCACACCGCCGACGTATTTCCAGAGGGGTAATTCGTGGTAGGCTGCGCCAGCATGCAAGCACGCCATGGAGGCGCCTAACATGGCGTTGGCCCCCAGATTGGACTTGTTGGGGGTCCCGTCAAGCTCGATCATGACTTCGTCGATCAGGCGCTGCTCGTCGACCGGCAGACCAACCAAGGCTTCCTCCAGATGTTCTTTGACGTGCGTCACTGCCCGTGTGACGCCTTTGCCGCCGAACCGAGAAGCGTCCTGGTCCCGAAGTTCCAAGGCTTCGTATGCACCGGTTGAGGCCCCTGAAGGGACAATGGATCGACCGAGCAGCGCGCCTTCAACATAACAATCCACCTCGACGGTTGGATGGCCCCGGCTGTCCAACACCATGCGAGCGTCCAATCCCGTAATGTGTCCCGACATGCAACTCCCTCACGACGGGCGAGGCGGGGCTGGACTTTCAATGAAACGGGCGAGTCAAGCGCGATTCAACCAACCCATCCATTGGGCGACCTTGCCTTGGAGCGCAGGAATCTCGTGTTCAGATAGGCCATCGGCCACCCAACACAGTTGTTCTTCGAGAGGCGAAATGGAGAACAGTTCCGCCCTGAACACCGCCTCATCGTCGAGCAAGACGTGGTGTCGTCGGTCCTCAACAAAACAATGGATCAGATGACGGGGGAAATGGTGGACAAGGTGTTGTTGCGGGCACAACAACGCCAGCGATTCACCGAGGAACAAGAGGGATTTTCCGGTTTCAACATCAACTTCATGGAAATGGATCGGCGTGGTGGAGAACATGGCCGATACATCAACGTGAAACCATTCGTGCTGACGTGGTGGCAAGTTGCACTCATTGAGGGCGTCCAAAAAGGCATGGAGGCCTGCATCTCCGGAGACCTCTTGCTTGGCCATGAGGTTTGGACTGCGTGAGTTCTTTTTGAACCCGCCGAAAACCGAAGCGAAGGCGTTCGGTTGGCATTTTTCCTTTTTTGGGTAAAGAAAGAGCCTTTTCGTTCCGCTTCTTCCTTGTTTCCACCTTTTTCCGTCAAGAAAAGGTTTCAAATAGAAACCGAGGAAGCGGCAACCATGCCACGCATCGCAGAGATTGACCGAGCCATCCTGGCTCAACTCCGGAAGAACGGCCGAATGTCCTACGTGGATTTGGCCTCAAAGGTGGAAGCGAGCGAACGCACCGTTCGCACTCACGTCCGTAACATGGAAGAAAACGGGACCATTCGAGGATACACCATTCGCGAAGGCGGCGTTGGATTGACCGCTTTGGTTCGCATCAAGGTTGCGCCCGGTTCGGAAATCGGTTCGTTCGCTGCCGAAGTGACCGGTTGGGACGGCATTGAAATCGTTTACGAAGTCTCGGGTGAAACGGACCTCGTGGCGCTCGTTCACGTTGACGACACCATGGCGTTGCGAGCGTTGCTCGACAAAATGTGGTTGGCGGCCCCCAACGAGATCGCCAGCACCACCACCGAACTGGTGCTCGAGCAGTATTGAGGGATTATTCCTCTTCATTTTTCGGTGGCGAGTAGTCGATGCCGCACGAGCGACACACCATGTCCTCGTCCCAGTCGCATTGGCGTCGACAGCCCGTCATGTGCTCACGCTTTCCATTTGACCGAACAACCGATGGATTCCGTGTAGGTCACCGACGGCGCATTCCCTGACAGCATGGCCTCAATGGCGTTGTCCAAGTCCTCAACCGTCACTTCGCCCGGATGGCGGGGGCTATCGTCCATGCGCCCCTGATAGACCAAGCGGTGGTCGTGGTCGAACAAGAAAAACTCGGGCGTTCGCTTGGCTCCGTAGGCATGGGCGACCTCTTGCGTGTCGTCGTGCAGGTAGGGGTAAGGCATGCCGTCGTCGGCCCGCTTAACCATGTGTTCAAACGAGTCGTTTTCGTAAACCACCGGGTCGTTTGAATTGATACCTACGAATCCAATACCAAGGTTGGCGCACTTCTCCGCCATGGCGTTCATACGACCAATGCTGGCCACCACGTAGGGACAATGATTGCACTCAAACGCGACCACCGTTCCGTTCTCGCCCTTGGCGTCGTCAAACGACATGGTCGCCGGTCCGTGAGCGGCGTTGGCATTGACGAGTGAAAATCGTGGCGCTTCGTCTCCGACATGAAGGGTCATGGCCGTTACGAAGGGGTGCCCCCTCAAAATCGCTTGCTTTGCTTCAAAGCATGAACATGGCCAAGCCACCGAGAACGGAAAGACCAATCACGGCGGCAACGATCTTTGGAAGCGGTGAGGCGTTGGTGCCCTCGGTCGGGGTCAAGGCGGGCCCTTCCCCAGGAAGGTCTGGAACGATTTTTGCCTCATCACCCGGCAACGAGCCTTGCTGGTCCCAATAGGCCTGCTTTTCGGCGGCTTGGGCCTCCAACTCTGCTTGAAGGCGAGCTTCCTCAGCCAACCGTTCCTCTTCGAGGCGACGGCGTTCTTCTTCCTCAAGGCGGAGGCGTTCCTCCTCTTCTCTTCGAAGACGTTCCTCTTCTTCGAGACGGAGGCGTTCTTCCTCCTCCTGGCGCAGGCGTTCTTCTTCTTCGAGACGGCGGCGTTGTTCCTCTTCGGCCCGCAAACGCTCCTCTTCTTCTCGGCGCAGGCGTTCTTCCTCCTCCTGGCGCAGGCGTTCCTCTTCTTCCCGGCGGAGGTGTTCTTCCTCTTCAGCCCGCAAACGCTCCTCTTCTTCTCGGCGAAGGCGTTCTTCCTCCTCGAGACGGAGGCGTTCTTCCTCTTCAGCCCGCAAACGTTCCTCTTCTTCTCGGCGAAGGCGTTCTTCCTCTTCGAGGCGGAGGCGTTCTTCCTCTTCAGCCCGCAAACGCTCTTCTTCCTCAAGGCGGAGGCGTTCTTCCTCTTCAGCCCGCAAACGCTCTTCTTCCTCAAGGCGGAGGCGTTCTTCCTCTTCGCGTTTCTTGCGTTCTTCCTCCGCCAGCGCTCGCTTTCGAGCTTCTTCTTCCGCCAACTTTCGAATTCGCTCGTTGATGGCGTCTTCGTTGACTGAGCGGTAACGGGTCAGGATGGCCTCGCCCATGGCCGTGAATTCCTCAGCGCTGATGTCAGGAACTTCCTCCTTGGCCGCACCGAGGAGGTGTTCAATGTCGTCGAGTAAAAAATCGCCGTCGTGGCCGTTGAGGTGTTGTCGAAACGCTTGATAGAACGACCGTTGTTCGGCCGAAATCGAACCGTCTTTGGTCATGAAATCCTGCAGGGCGGTCAGGACTTCCGTGAGGTTGAGACTCAAATCTTCGCTCACGACCCACCCCTCCTACGACAGGGCTTCTCATGCGCTTTTCATCAAGTTTTTCTCGCACTCGGCCAGACGGGCTTTGGCCAAATGATGATCGGGTTCAAGGCTGAGAACGGCTTTCCAAGCCACCTCGGCCTCATCCAAGTTTCCTAGGCCGTGGTGATGAGCGGCGATGCGTAGGCGGGCATCCATGTGGTTCCCGTCGCACCGAACGGCGGCCTCAAAGTCGGAAAGGGCGTGGTCAAGTTTGTTGAAGTGCAGGTAATACAGGCCTCGCTGGAACCAAGCTGGAGCGTGTTCGGGCGTCTGACGGAGTGCCTCGTTCAGCGGTCCTTCGGCCCGTTCTGGGCGGTCCATGCCCATGTAGCAGGCAGCGAGTTGGGTGAGGGCGTGGGTGTGATGCGGTGCTTTTTCGAGGACGTGTTTGAATTCTTGAGCCGCCTTGTCCCACTCACCCAAGTGCATGTGCGCATCGCCTTTTCGACTGCGAGCCACGGCCAGATGCGGGGCAAGGTCCAGCAAAATGGCGGCGTCGTCCAAGGCTTTTTGCGCTTCATTAAGGCCCATGTTGACCGAGGTTCGGTTAAGCCGTGCACGAATGTGACCGGGGTCAAGGGTGAGGGCGTCGCTGTAATGGAAGAGGGCTTGTTTCAAGTGGCCTTTGGCCGCGGCAATGTTTCCGCGAATGTAGGCCGTCGTTGCGTTTTGGCCTCGAACTTCAGCGGCATCGACCAGTGAGGTGGCGCGCTCAGCGTCCCCCGCATCCAACGCCAGCAGGGCCGCTTCACAGGCGACGGATGGGTGGTTGTCGTCCATCAATCGCCCGGCGCGAGAGAGCGATTCCTCGGCGGTTTCAACCTCGCCCAACATTCGTTGTGTTCTGGCCAAGCCCAACCACGCCACACCAAGTTCTCGGTTGAGATTCAAGGCGCCGTTGAAGGATTCAATGGCCGACTGCAGGAGGGATTGGTCGGTTTGGCCGGTACCGTCTCGCAACCGGTCGGCGTGGGCGAGGTGAAGGCGGCCTTCCACGGCGTGGAGCAAGGCGTGATCGATGCCATCGGGCGTGTTTTTGAGCATGTCTTCTGCATCCTCAACGCGATGGTGAAGGAGGTATTTGCTTGCAATTCGGGCTCGGAGTTCCCCGTTGCTTGGTTGCTCCTCAATCGCTTTGAGCAACGTTTCCTCGGCAGCCACAACGGAGCCTTCAAGTTCAAGCAATTCGGCTTTCAAAAACACCGCATCAACACCGCCAGCGTCCAACGCAACGGCGTGGGTCACGGCTTTCAGCGCATCTCGTTCATGCCCCTGTCGCTTGGCCAAGAGGCGGGCTTTGAGCGCCCAAGCCTCACCGGACTGGCGGTCCAGCGTCAAGCAACGTTCGTTGGCTTCCAACGCCAGATCGTCCTCGCCTTCAGCTTCCAACAGTTGAGCGTACTGCAGCCAATCCGCTGAACGGCTCGGGTCTTCGTCGAGCGCTTGCATGATGGCTTCGATGGCTTCGGTCCGTGCGCCAGCCCGTGCACGGAGACCAGCGAGCAAGGAACGGTCGGCGGCGGTATCAACGCCGAGGGCTTCCAACCGCCGAACGGCGCGTTCAGCATCATCGTCGCCCAGCGAAGCCAGAAGGTGGGCGTGGGCTCGCAAAAGCGCGGGGTCATCGGGCGTGATTTTCATGCGGGCTTCGAGCCAATGGCGCACCAAGGCATCGTCACCGCGCAGTTGGGCGATGCGCTCGAGGCCTTCCAAAATCGAAAGATGGCCGGGTGAAAGTTGGTACGCCACGTTCAAGGCGTGTTCGGCCCAATCGTAATTTTGCAGATGGCCCGCCGCCAAACCGAGGCGGTGAGCCGTGTCAGTATCGAGATGAAGCGCACCCATCGTGACCCCGTATCGGTCAAACACCGCGAGCAAGCGGCGGAGCAAGCTCGCGTGCGTAGCGGACAACTCGGCTTCCTCGCCGGCGTGGGTCCCTTGGTGCTGAACGACGGATTGGAGAACCGAGCAAGCCGCTCTAAGGTCGATGGATTCGGTGTTTTCGTGCTCGTGCTCGAGCAAAAAGTGATGAGCGCTCAAGGAGGCGTCGATCTCTGGATGAATGGAGCGAAGGGCGTTCATGGTGCTCTGGACGGTGTTCACGTCCTGCTGCAATCGTTCGGCAGCTGAGTTCACGTGTTGGAAATGCGCAGCTTGCGACTCTCGCAACACCGTTTGCATGTCCAAAAGCCGAATCATTCGGCGATTCACGCCAAGCATCCAGTACCCGGTCGCCCCGAGCGCACCCATGGAAAGAAAGCCAAGACCCACAACAAGCAGACTCATTGACCCTCACCGTCCCGTCGTGGCTTTATGGTCTGCGGAAGAAACATCGGTCAAAACCTCGGTTTGAACACCCCCTTCTCGCCGCCAAACGGGGATGGATAACGTTCTGAAATCCACGAGGGCAGCGCTCACATTGAAAGCCCGCCCACGCCCGTAGGCGCTTGAAGAGGCATGGAAGGAGGAGAGGAAGCGGTCGGTCGGGTGGTCTCCAGGCTCGAGGCACTGGAAGGCTTTGGCTTCCCGCTCGAAGCGATGCTCGACTTTGTCAATGAACACCCTGGGGGTGAACTGGACCGGATTGAATGGCTCGAAGAGCGCCGGCAAACCGCATCGGACCTTGAAGACCGCATGGCGGCCCTAACGACCGTTGCTCCTTCGACCACAGAAGCCTTGACGGAGTTCCGCAACAAGATCTACGACCCCTTCACCGTTGAAGACGTGCTGCACGAGGTAGAACGAGCGATGCGCACGGTGGCGCCTTGGGAGCCGCCGCTTCATCGTGCGAAGGTGAACTGGATCGCCCAAGGATTGGCCGACACCTGGTCCTTGTTGTATCAACGGATGGTGCGTCTGGACCCATCAAGCCATGGGGCCGTTTCCGCCTTTCAACACCTCTTTGAGCACCCGGAACGCTACGATGAAATCTTCCGTCATCTCGAAACCGTTGAAGGCGATGAACAGCGGCAACGGGGGATGATTGACCAAAGTGCAGAGGCGCTTCGTCAAGAAGGGTACGACCTCGGTGACCTTACGGCCTGTTCGCTGTTGGAGGCGTTGGACCTTGTCGAACGCTGGCAAGGGTTCCATGATGAACGGCAACGATTGGCCCTCGCCGTACGCCAATGGATTGAACCCTTTGACCGTGAACTTGCCCAAGAGCGATGGCGGCAATGTTCCAACCTTCGTAGCCTTGAGTCACGCAACACCCTTGATGAGTTTGGCGAAGAGCTTCAGGCTCTTGCTCAATCGCTTGAAGAGCGACGAAAGCAACTCTCGGACCGAATCAATGGCTGGCGAGAACAAGGGATCGTGTTTCCTCATCAAGGAGAATTGCAACCGCAGGACCTCATGGAATGGGAAGCCAACCACGATGTGGTTGAAGCCATGGTGGAGCGGCATCTCGCCTTGGTCGAACGATGGAATCGATTTGCTCGTCGTTGGCCTTCACGAACCGCTTCAAGCGCTGACCTTGTTGGGGATTTGGAGCAAACCGATGGGTTGCAAGACGAAGTGGAGGCCCTTGATGCGTTGTGGAAAAAGGTTGAACTCGATGCTTTGGACGTGCTTCAAGGCTACGAAGACATGGGGTTGGACGTGCACCAGTGGCGCCAACGCGTGTTTGAAGACCCCCTCAATGCGCTGGAGCGCCTCACCGCCGAGCGCCCGCGCTGGGAGCAACGCATGGGGTTGGTGAAGCGACTCAACGCGCTGGACGTTTCGTTTTCGGGCGGCGATGATGTCGAGGTCCGTTTGATGGTGGTGACGGCGGAAGATTCTGACCAACCGCTGTTGAACGAAGTTGAAGCCTTTGTTGAACAAGCCGAGCGTCGAAACCAACGACACCGAACCATGCTCGAAGATGAGCTTGCCGCTTTACGTCGGGACGGGGTGCCGTTTGTTGAGGTTCAAACACGTTCCATGTCCCTTGGTGAGTTTGAACGCCACCTCAGTGAGGTCCAACGCCATCGCACCTCTGGATTGGCCCCGGGTTCCGTGAGCCTTACCCCCTCCATGATCGACGGGCTGAGAAACGAACTTGATACGCTTGAACAACAAGGTTGGTCCGTTTCAAGATGGAAGCACGACCTGACCCAACGCCCCCTTGAAGTGGCGCAGGCGTTGGGCGTTGCAAGGTCCCGAATTCAATCGCACGACGCCTTGCGGCGAAGGCTTCAACGTCTACCATGGGGCAACGACCTTGCGTTGGCTACGCAAGTGGAATTGCAGCTTCGCGACCCCTCATGCCTGGAAGTCGTGGCGAACAGCATCCCCCAATGGGCACGTCACTTGGCCCAACGACCAACGGAAGACCCTGAATTCAAACTCACGGCTTGGGAGCCACGCCAAGCCCGGCCCACGCTCCTTCCCGTGCCTGAATCGCTTGAACGACCTGTGCTTCGTCCAACCACGCCGCTGGACGACGCCCATGAAGCCATCCTTGAAGCCATGGACATGAGCGAAGAAGGCGACCAGGAAAAGGATGAACCGGTAGCGAATGAAACGGTTGAGGAACGAAGGGTGCTCGACCCTCCCGAACGGGAAGCATCCGTAGCAAACGTTCAGGCGTCGGACACCATCCCAACGGTGGAAGATCTGGGAACGGAGCAACCGCCAGCGCCGGACTCCGTGGTCACCGCCATGGTCGAACCAGCGGTGGGCAGCGACCCGTCGCTCGCCGAGAAAACCGTCTCGTTGGACCCGTCATTACCCCCCTCAAAAGGCACCATGGAAGCCTTGAATCGCTTGGCTGAACTCTTGGCCTTCATCGGCAAAAGCGACCTTGCCAACGCCGTCAACGAGGAAGGTTTGGCCGGCATGGGCGCCGTTCGACGTGGTCTTGCCCAGCACGTGAACGTGGAACCGCGGGACATTCGAATCGGTCGTTTGCTCCGCCTTACCCTTCGTCTTCTTCCTCAGGGTGACGAACACGATGCCGTTCGCGCAAAATTGCTCCATGCGTTAAGTGAAACCGTGGCGCCTTTGAAACGGTGGACGAGGCGGCGCTTGGAGGCTCGCCATTCCGGTGCAGAGGGCGATTTCCTTGAAGACACCCACCGCCTTGGCATCGCCTTGGAACGGATTCCGGGACTTGGCCGACACGTGCCTTTGGAAAAAGACGTCTGGCCACTCTCTCACGACCTGTCGGACCTGGAACAGGAGGTCCAACGGCTCAAGGGCGCAGCGTTCTTGCCTTCTGCGGGCGGCGTGCAGGCCTAGGCAAGGTCGCCCCATAGCGCCTCTTCGTCAACCTCGGCCTTGGTCAGCGTGGGCGGGGGAAGCGGAGCCGGTGGCAACGGGGCTGGAGGAAGCGCTGGGCTCGCCGCTGGTGGAGGCGGCATGGGGGCCGATGGCGGGGGTGGCAGCGATGCGACAGGAGCGGGTGGAGGTGGCAACGCCGGCATGGATTCCGTGGACGAAGCAACAGGAGCGGGTGGAGGTGGCAGCGCTGGCATGGATTCCGTGGACGAAGCAACAGGAGCGGGTGGCGGTGGCAACGCCACCATGGGCTCCACCGACGAGGAGGTGGGCGGCCCAGCAGGAGTGGCGGGGAACGAAGCCGGAGGAACGGGTTCAGGCAACGGACTCGGTTCGGGGTTGGGTAGCGCTGGTTCGTCGACGTTGATGGGTGCCGGGAGTTGAGCGGGCACCTTCGGCTCGGTCGGTTGAGGGGGAGCCGTAAGCGCAGGGGTAGGCGTCGCCTGAACGGCCATGGTGTCCAAAACGCCTTCAATATGGGCGGTCTCTAACTCTCCCGTACGGAGAAATTCAACAAAGGCCGGGCCAAGGAGCGCGGTGCTGTTGTGAAGAAGATAGGGGTCTTGCCGCCATCCCGAGAGATAGAAATCGTGACGCCCCCCGTGGTCGGAAAACGAGAGACGATGCAAATCAAGTTTCATCATCAACAACCCTGCAACACCGGCGAGAACGAACATGCCCCCGCCCAAGGCCAACGCTCCTTGAAACAACGAGGTGGCGAAGAGAAGGCCAAAACCAATGGATGCCCACCAAACCGACTGGAGTTTTTGAAACACGTCCAGATGGGTGTGCGAATACCCCGAGATGTGCTCCTTTACCAGGGCCATTCGAACGTTCAGTCGCCGCACGCCGTCAGGGTCGTAGCGTGCTTCAACGATGCGCATCAATTCCTTGTCCATGACAACGGAAGTCGATTCATGGCCCGATACGTGTTGACTCAGCGGGAATTCGACCACGGTCTCGCCTTGGAGGGCAAGAACGGGTGCAGCTCGAATGGGCAGCGTCCAAGCCTCTGGAGCAGGGAGTTGCAGCCCACCTGCGGTTGAGGCGTCGGCCGACGAGGTGTCCTCGTCCTTTCCTTCATCGTTGAATTCGGACAAAGGATCGGGTGAAGCGTTGCCGTCGACCGTGCCATCTTCGGGTTCAGATGGCGCTTCCGATTCGGGGGCCTCCTCGTCTTGCGAGGGCCATGGCTCGGAGTCATGGTCGTCCATGGTGATATCACGAATGGACAAGGCCATTAACGCACCGCTGGTGTTCAACGGTGGACTTCGGCGAACCACACGTCAACGCCTTCAGGCGTCGCGAAGCCTTTGCCTTCCTTCGTGCCAACCACCGTGGTAGCGCCGCTCTGGCCGACATAATCCAAGACCTTGTCCGTGACGGGGCCGTTCAAAATGACCGCTTCAACATCGTCGGATTCGCTCATGGCTTTCTCGAGCTTGGACGGGCCAATCTCCTCAGAAAACGAACCATCAGCGAACCGAATGAGGGCCTTGTTTTTGCCAATGTCGTCAACCATGTCAAACAACTCTTGGATGTCGGCGGGTGCAGATTCGGGCTCTTCTGAGAAATACTCGTCGTCCATGTCCTTGTCCCAATCCTTGTCACCGCCGTATTTTTCGTCGTCCTCGGCGATTTTCTTGTCGAGTTGGTGCTTGAATTTCGTGGCTTCCACCTTCTTCTGAAGGCACATGGTGACGGTTTTCTGCGGCAAGAGTTCCCATTCTTGGCCCACCGGTGCTTGCGCAACATGGTCAACTTTCATCATGTCGTAGAGTTGCATAAACAGCATTTCTCCACCGCGGTCACCGTCGATGGCGATGGTAACACTTTCCTTGCCGTTGGCGAGGTCAATGAGCTCTTGTTTGATGTTTCCAGAACCGTCGGCACTGATGGCGTTCTTGACGCCGCAGTTCAACAAGTTGCGAACGTCGTTTCGGCCTTCAACGATGATCAACGATGACGACGATTCCACGTTGGGCCCGCAGGTCAAGCCGTGGAACGACGTCGCGGTTCCGACCGTTAGGACGGAGCGTACCTCTTCGATCACGGTCTTGGAGGCGGCTTCCCCGGAATTGACCATGGTCAACAGCAATTCCTTGGCGCGATCCACCACGGCCGTGCGCTTGGTCGCTCGGATGTCGCTGATTTGCATGACTTTAATGATGGCATCACAGGGGCCAATGCGGTCAATGGTTTCAAGTGAGCTGGCAATGATGGCGGTCTCGACGTTGTCCATGCTGCTGGGGATGATGATGACCCCGTGCACTTTTCCGTTCTTCGTTTCCATTTCAACGTCAACGTGACCGACTCGGGCCGTTCGTTGCAGTTTGCGAAGTTCAAGTTCGTCGCCGAGCAAACCTTCCGTTTGCCCCATGATGGCCCCGATGATGTCCTTTCGCTGGACCGTGCCGTTCACTTTGATATCAGCCCGAATTTCGTATTTCATGGCCTTGCCTTTGTTTCCGCCTCCGCGGTTGGGTTGGTTGTTGTTTCGTCCCATTGGATTCTCTCTCCTTTGATTCACATAACCATGCTACTTCGGGCCATCTCCAGTGGAGATAACCATCCGTTGCAACCACTCGCCAAAGCGAATGAGGTGAAGGTGAATACCTCTCCCACAGGCCCCCTCCTTTTGAACTCTGTGGAATTTTTCACACCCCAACGGGGATTTACGGAGAACGGTTTCTTCAAGAAGTCGGGGGGAGTGGGTTATTCGTGTCGTCGGAAGAACTCGGGGGCTTGGACGTTTTTCGTTCAACCGTTGAAGTCATGCTGAGCGACGGGGTGCTGACCCGCGAGGAAAAGCGACTGATCATCAAACTTGCCAGTGCCCTCGGCCTTGCGGCCGACGAGCCCGCTTACATCTACGAATCCATCCAAACCAACCGTTCCTCCCGGCCGGGGGACCCGATTGATGGCGAAGCCATGCGGACCATCTACACCAAAGTGTTCGAAGTCGCCATCGTGAATGCCTCCTTGTCCAAAGACGAATTTCGTGTGCTCGCCCACCTTCGTTCACAATTCAATATCGATGATGAGATGCATGCCAGCATTGAGCACGAATTGCGTGAAATGGTGAAGGAAAAATACGAGGACAAGGCGGTGATTGACACCTTGATGGGGACCCTCAAGGACTCGGTGGGCCTGGTGGGCGACCTGTTCGATGCCTTTCGAAAGAAGTCGAACGAAGGTGGGTCTCGTTGAACCCGTTTCTTGACGATTGGTTGGAGGCGCAATCCACACGCCAGTTGGCATCAAAACGCACCATGCTCCGGTTCCTCCGGAGAGCGTATGGGGCTTGCGTTGCCGACCTTGCCAACAAACCTCGGACCGACCTGACCGTTCAAGAGGCTGGATTTTCATTTCACGACGGCACCCCCTTGCCTGACCTCCGACAAATCACCTCGTGGATGCTCACACACGCGCCCAAGCAACGGACGCTGGCCAGACTGGTGCCGGCGCTGTGGAAGCGCCACGGGCGTGAAGACTTGAGCGTCGCTGGCATCCTTTTGGCCAATTTAGATGAGGAAGTCCTTGGCCAAGAACCTTGGATGGCGTTCGTACACTTGCTTCAACGACGAGAGCCACTCATGGTGGTCCTCGAAGTCGCCGAGGAATTGGTGCGTGGTGGGCGCGACGTGCCCGATGATGCTTGGATTCGGGCGGCGGCAGAACAAAGCCCCGCATGGCACCAGTACTGCGTCTTGTTCCTCTCGCTGCGAAAGGAAAGGGAACCGTGCAGAGACGTTGTCATCAACGCTCCGCCCGGTGGCGAGATGTTTGAACGAATCCGGGAGCGTCTGCTGCAAGCGGAGGTTTGATGGAGGTCCCCGCTTTCATTCCCTCATGCCTGAACGGTTGCTGCCAGCGGAAGACCCGGTCTTGGAAAACGTCCTGAAGTGGACCGTGGACCGTGACGCCAAGGATGTGCGCCGCTTGCTCGAATGGTTACCTGAAGCCCGATCCAGTCGTGAACGCAAAGCCCTGCTCCACCGCGTACGAGGGCTGCTGGAGGAACTGGAAGCCGCCCTTGACGAACTCGACGCCATGCACTGAGGCACCAACATGTCCGGCGTGGGATTCATTTTTGCTGGCGGAAAAAGCCGTCGTATGGGAGAGGACAAGGCCACCATGTTTGGGGGCGTGGCCAGATTGCAATCCCTCTTTGAAAAAGCAGGTGTGCCTCGCACCGTTGTGCTGGCCGGAACCCCTGAGCGCCTTGCTCTGTTTGAAGGAGAAGTCTGGCCCGATCCGAAGAATCTTCACGGTTTGCACCGATTGATTCCTTGGGCCCACGGCGAGGTTAAGGGCAAGGTGATGTTCGTCCCATGCGACGGTTTTCTGCTCACGGAGGAGGCGATTCGGTGGCTGATGGAACAACCCAATGGTGGCGTTCCCACCGACCAAACGGGTCGACGTCAGCCGATGTTCGCCTGCATTCCGTCGAACCACCGCTACCCAGCCAACGCCGGTTCCGTTCGTGAATTGTTGGAAGGGTTACCGACCATCGATTCGGGTGCCCACGCTGAAGCGTTTACAAATTTCAACACACCCGATTCGGTGCTTGACCTTCGACTCGCAGACCGTCGGTGGTGAGCTGAACGCGGCCTTCGGCGATCCAACTCAGGACCTGTGGGTAGAGACGATGTTCCTCAACCTTAACCCGGCGTCCCAAACTGACTTCATCGTCATGGGGCAACACCGGAACGCAGGCTTGAGCGATGAGGTCCCCCGTGTCCATGCCTTCGTCAACCAAATGGATGCTGCACCCGGTCACGGTGGCGCCCGAAGTCAGCACGTCGCGATGAGCGTGGGCGCCAGGAAAATTCGGCAGCAGTGACGGGTGAATGTTCACCACGGGCCGGCCCCAACGGCTAAGAAACCGTGGCGAAAGGAGACGCATGTAACCCGCCAAAACCACGATTTCGATGTTGTGCTGGCCCAAGACCTCCAACACCGCCGCTTCATGGTCGTGACGAGGAATGCGTTCGCCTGAAGGCTTGAGGTGTGGCACGACCTCGGTGGCCAAGCCCAAGGCAAGCGCCCGTTGCACCCCTTCCGCATCGGTTTGATTTGAAATCACCAAAACGGTTTGGTGGGCAAGAGGAGCTGCTCGTTGGGCATGAACCAGGGCCTCCATGCCGCTGCCGGACCCCGAAATGAGCACGGCGCATCGCATGGGTTCATCGGTGGTGGCCGTCCGTCCGATGAGCCCGAGGTGAGGAGGCACATTTCACCCACCGTGGCGACAGATTCAACCCTTTCCCATCAAAACCAAGAGTTTTAGTCGCCGAATCCTCCCCGTGAAATTGAGGACCATGACGACTGCCACCGTGTCCTCGGCCTCCGTCCGCAAAGAAAGGGCGAGGACTTTGGCACAAGCGTACGCTGCACTCACGGACGACGAAGTGATTCAAGCGGTCCTTTCTGAGCACAAACCCAGTGCGAATCCGATCGTACGGAGTTTGTGGGTTGGGTTCGGCAGCGTCTTTGTTGTCTTGGCAGCCATCGGGGTGTTCGTCCCAGGTCTGCCCACCACCTCGTGGCTCGTTCTGGCTGCTTACTGCTATGGCCGTTCATCGCAACGCCTCTTCCTCTGGCTCTTGACCAACCGAATGTTTGGCTCATCGTTGCTAAGGTATTACCGTTCGGGGCGTGCTCTACCGCTTCATTCAAAGATCATCATCTGCGGTCTCATCTCCTTGGTTTCCATGTTCTCCATATGGTACATCACCAAACTGGGTGACCCCGGATTTGGTCAGACCCTCATCGCCATCATCGCCGTCGTGGGCGTATGGTGGGTCGGGTGGCGTGTGCCGACAACGGTCTAGACATCGTCAACTTCCGTCAGGCGATGATACGTATTGACCGCATCCTTGGCCGCCGTGGTGAACAGGTTGGGAAGGAAGGCGTGGACCAGCAACAGCGGAACGGCCACGAGAAAACGGATGGCCATGAACACGGCGCGTCGAAAGTGAGCAAGATAGGACTGATTCACGTCGGCTAAATGTCCCAATCTTTCACCTCAATGTCTGAACAAACGATGGCTGGTAAACAACATGGCGATGCCGCGAGCATTCGCCTCATCGATGACTTCCTGGTCGCGAATCGAGCCGCCCGGCTGTACGATGGCCGTGGCGCCCGCTTCGGCAGCCTGTTCCAATCCGTCCTTGAACGGGAAAAACGCATCGGATGCCAAGACGCATCCCTTGGCGCGTTCACCTGCTCGGCGAGCCGCAATGCGGACGGCTTCAACGCGGCTGGTTTGGCCAGGACCGATGCCGACGGTGGCGGTGCCCTGCACCATGACGATGGCGTTGGATTTGACTTGCTCACACACGCGAACGGCGAACTTCATGCTGTCAAGTTGGGCTTTGGTGGGTTGTTGTTCAGTGACGGTCTTCGCTTTGTCCCAGTCGATGATGGGGGGTTCTTCCGTTTGCACCAGCACCCCGCCCTCGATGGGTTTGCGAACAAGCGTACGCGTGAGTGGTGACAGCCGGTCGTTCGGGGATTGGATGGTGAGCAGGCGCCGGTTTTTCTTGGCCATCAACACGGTTTTTGCCTCCTCCGAGTAGCCCGGCGCCATCATCACCTCAACAAACAGGTCACCAACGGCCTCGGCCGTTGAAGCGTCGACGATTTCGTTGAAGCAAATGATGGAGCCAAACGCCGATTCAGGGTCGCTGGCCAACGCCCGTTCAAACGCCTCCCGTTGGGTGGCCCCCAACGCCGCTCCACAGGGGTTGTTGTGTTTGACGATGACACACGCATGGGGCGTGTCGGGCCATTCGTTGGTTGAAAGAGAACGGCACAAGCGAAGGGTGGCATCGGCATCGCTGTAATTGTTGTACGACATGGCCTTCCCGCCCTCAACCTCGGCGGTCACCAGAGTGCTGGCCTCGTTGAGCGTGTCGTGATCGACGTACAGGGCAGCGGCTTGATGGGCGTTTTCACCGTAACGTAGCGTGGTTACAAGGTTGCTTGCACTGAGCATCTGTTGGGGAAGACGGTCTCGTTGTTCCTCGGGGGTGTCGAAAGCCGCGGGGTCACCCTTCACCCGCCGGTGCAGTTCCTGGGCAATCGCCACATCATAGGCGGCCGTGTGCTCGAAGGCTTCGAGAGCCAGCGATTGGCGGAGCCGCATGTCCACGTTTTGAACGTCCTTTGCTTCTCGAATCGCCGTAAGAATGCGGCCGTAACGGCTGGGATTGGTGGCGATGAGTACGTGCTGGTGATTTTTCGCCGAGGCCCGAACCATCGTCGGGCCCCCAATGTCGATCATTTCCAACAAAGCGGCATCCTCCAACGGCGGTTGCTGGGCTGCCGCATCACCAAAGGGGTACAGGTTGCAGGCCACCACTCGGATCGGGCTGTATCCCAAGCGAGCCAGTTCGTTGGCGTCGTCGTCTTGATGCAACCGAGCCAATAGCGGCCCGTGAATCGCAGGGTGAAGCGATTTCACGCGGCCGTCAAAAATTTCGGGATGATTCGTGAGGTCCGAAACCGAACGGACCGACAGGCCGGCCTCGCGCAACGTGCGAGCCGTCCCCCCGGTGGAAACCAATTCAAAGCCAAGTTCAACCAATCCGTTGGCAAATTCGACGATGCCGGTCTTGTTCCAAACGCTCAGAAGCGCTCTTGGCGGAGGCGATTGGACGGCGCTCATGGAGTGAACCCGTTATCGCAGTTGCCCCGTCGGATGGTCTTGAACCTAGCGACCCCATCGTTTGGAGAAGAGGGTCAATCACCGCGAGCCGAAATCACTTGGTCGACCCGCAGCAAGCCACAAGCCGTTTCCGTCGCCGCTTCCAACGCGTGCCGGAGGGTATCAGCGGGTAGCCATGTTGAGGTGATGGTCGCCACACTTCCCGAGGCGTCCACTCCAGCCTGCGCCTTGCCGGCTCGATGTTCAGCACGCAGAGCAAGTATGGCATCCAAGCGTTCAACGCCTGCGTTTTGTGCCAGCGTCGAAGGGATGGATTCCAGGGCTCGAGCAAAGGCTTCCATCGCCAGTCGTTCTCGGCCAGCTTGTTGTTCGGCGGCTTCTTTGACCGCCAAGGAGGCGTGCATGTGAGTGCTGCCGCCGCCTCGCACCACGCAATCGGTGGCCATGGCCAACGACGTCGAGCGCAAGGCATCGTACAGGCCGCGAATCACTTCTTCAACAGCGGCACCGTCGCCACCGCCCACGTCCAGCGTCACCAAACCGGTCGTTGGCCCGACCCGCAAACAAAGGCGTTCGCGACGACCGTCAAGGTCCTCGCTGGTCTCGACGGTCAACCGTTCAAAGGCACCCAAAACCGCTTCTCCGGCATCGTCCAGATGATCGCAAAGGCTGGCCCCGGTTGCTTTGGCAAGGTCGTCGATGATGGCGCGGTCGAGGCCGCCCAAAACAAAACACCCCGCATCGGTGAGATCGTGGAACACGCTGGGCTCAATGGTCCCTGCCGTGAACACCGCGGTTGCACCGGTGGAACGAACCGCCTCGGTTTTTGCCTTGAGCAAGCGCTCTTTTGCTTCAATAAACGCCAACCATTGTTGGGCGTCTTCAACTTCAATTTCGGTTTCCCGCACCGCATCCTCTTGGTCGAGCGGGCACGTCAACACCAACACGGTTCCGTCCGAGAGTTGCCTGGGCAAACGATCGAGTTGGAGAGCGGTGTCAAGCAGAAGGCCTTCAATGAGGCGCGTATCGTTGATGTTGCCTTGGGTTCGTTTGCTCATGCGAACGTCCTCGTGGTCCACGCCGTCGGTTGAGCGGACCAGGTTCAACGCTTGAACCACCAGGGACGAGAGGGTGTTACTGCCGGTGTCGGCTGACGTCCCGTTCATGGCCGTGCGCGCCACGCCCAGCAAGGTCTCCTTTCGCCCGTTGCAAGGTTCGCAAAGCGATGCGAGCGTATGAAGCGTCACCTCGAGGGCTTGCCGGTACCCGTTGACAACGACCAACGGGTGAAGGCCACGTTCAAGCAAGCGTCCGGCTTCTCTCATCAATTCACTGGCGAAAATCAAGCACCCGGTCACGCCGTCACCGCAGGCTTGCTCTTGAGACTCGGCGAGTTGGACAAAGGCCTTGGCTGCAGGATGCTTCACCAGCAATTCGGCCACGATTTTGGCTCCGTCGTTGGTGACGGCGGTTTCGCCGTTGGTTTTGTACAGCATCTTGTCCAAGCCTTGAGGGCCAAAGGTCCCTCGCATCAAATCGCCAAACGCCACGGCAGCGGTGACGAGTTTCTGCGTCACGCCCACGCCGCTGGTGACGGTGGTGGTGGGGCGAACAATGGCCACTGGAGCGCGTCCGCTACCGTCGTTCGCTCCAGCCATGGCTCAAGGCGGGGGGCTCTTGTTCTTGAACCCTTTAGCGGACAATACGTCACTTCTTTTTCGCCGGCGTCGATTTGGCGTGCGGGCCCAACTTGTGTGCTTTTTGCGCCTCGTTGTTGGACCAGTGGTAGGCCAACTTCAGCAGGTTGAGGTAGTGTTCGTTGCCGTCTTTCCTCATCTTGTCGTGAAGCACATCGTTGGACATGAACACGTCGCCCCACAGTTGGGCTGCCGTGCCTTTGTCGCCCTTGGGCATGTCGAAGACTTCCCTGGTGGTGGGTTCGAGGAGGGCTCGCCAGACCCGCGCGGGATTGACCGCCATGGTCACTTCGACCACGATTTCATTTTCGTTGATCCCGGTGCCCGTCTGCCAGGTGTCTTCACCGAGGTCGGCGAGGAACGGCAAGCACAGGTCCTGAATCGACAGGCTGGTCATGGGGTCAGCGTTGGTCAACGCAGCGTAGGCCTCGCGCATACGGCCACGGTCAGCGCCGCGAGAAGCGGTTTGGAAGCGCAACTTGTCGATCGAGGTGGGCACCAAAAAGCGGACGTCGGTGTAGTACACCAGCGGGTTGTCGTCCGAGGAGGTGAAGATGTGCTCAAAGGGAGCGGGGCCGGCCGATTCGCCGAGCAAATCAACCGGATAGACCGTCTTTAGAGCGTTTGTGGCCACCGATTGGACAATGCGGCGCATCAGGCGCTCGGGGGCGGCGGAAACATCGTTGAAGGTGTCAAGGTATTCTTGCATGTTGAGAATGTCGTAACCGCGAACCGAGAGGATGGAGTGGACGTTGGGCCCAATCATCTTCTCGCCGTCCACATCAGCTTGGCTGATCCATCGGCTGCCGCGAGCCACGTCGGAGGCGGCCACGAGGTCGGCGTAAGCCTTGAATCGGCGGGTCACGCGGTTCATGAAGTCGGCTTGGTCGAGCTTGGTGAACACCGTTGAGTCGTAGTTGGATTTCAGGGCGTGGTCGGCCACCTGACTGGCGTTGGCGCAGGTCAGGAGGTTGCCTTGGTCGGAGGGGTACATGATGAGGCGACGGCGCTTAGCAGCTCCACCCAAGGTGCCGATTTGCGGGTCGGTCAGGATGTAGCCCATGGTGGCGCAGACCTCAAAGAGGCGACTGTACTTGTCTTCGTCGCTGGAGTTGCCAATCCACTCGTCCAGGCCGGGTTCAATGCAGTGGAACTCGAGCGGGACCATCTCCGACCCAGCGCCAAAGGCTTGGCGCACGGTGGACGATTGCATCATCCCCATCATGGTGTAGAGCGAGGTCTTGCCGGTCGTGAGGAACACGTCGGAAATTCCCTCCTCACCAAAGGACGAACGTCGGTCGGGCAGGTTCACGAGGAGGTTGAAGGCCGTGGCGGTCTCACGATTGCCGTTGACGGCGGGCCAAATCCAAGTGTTGGGCCGAGTCATGAGGTAGCCTGAGGCGTCTTTGCCAAAGCCCGCCGGTGAGTAGCGAATCCAACCCAAGCGATTGTTGAACGACACGTTGCGGTGCATCAACGAGGGATAGTACACGCGGTCCAGCGGATCGGAATCGGGAACCACCCCTCGGTGACCGAGTCCCCAGAGAATGACTTCCCATTCAGGGAATTCCTTGTCGTGGGCACCCAAAAACAGGTGATCTTCTTTTAGGGTGTCGCCTTCCAAA
Source organism: Candidatus Poseidonia sp. (assembly GCA_016779705.1). GTDB lineage: Archaea > Thermoplasmatota > Poseidoniia > Poseidoniales > Poseidoniaceae > Poseidonia. The sequence goes on from JADHNB010000008.1 coordinate 22,562, forward strand.
ATGGCGCCGCCCATTCGCTCTTCGTCACCGGTTGAACAGAAGAAGAACGTCTGTGTGGTGAACAATTGCTTCGGCGTCCACATGTTGGCGTTGATGATGGTTTTCTGCTTGAGGTAATCCGAGATGTTCTCGATGCGTCGCTCAAACTTGAAACGGTCCGAGTCAATCCAGGACGAACCCAGCACCAGGTTGGTGTTGAGCAGTTTGGCATCGGCGGGACCGATGTAACGCGTTCGAGCGTCGGCTCGAGAGTGGTCCGATTCGGGAATTTCTTCCCAAGGTCCACGTCGAGGGATGTATGTCATGAAGGTCTCTGCGTCGAACTTGTCGACTTGAGCTCGGGTGACGACGGCTTCGACTTCGTCCATCAACTTGACGTAGGTCTCGTTGGGCAGAATTCGTTTGGTTTCTTTGTATGATTTGTCTGATACGCTGCGATGTTCCCACATGATTGTTCACCTCAAAATTTCTTTTTCTCTTCGGGAGGAGTTTCTTCTTTGGCCTCTTCCTCAGCTTCCGCTTCTTCTTCGGCCTCAGCCTCTTCTTCGGCCTCTTCCTCAGCATCGGCCTCTTCCTCAGCTTCCGCCTCTTCTTCGGCCTCAGCCTCTTCTTCGGCCTCAGCCTCTTCTTCAGCCTCTTCTTCGGCCTCTTCTTCGGCTTCTTCTTCGGCTTCTTCTTCGGCTTCTTCCTCAGCTTCGGCCTCGTCCTCAGCTTCCGCGTCTTCTTCGGCCTCGTCCTCGGCGTCAGCTTCGGGGTCGAGCATTTCGATCACGGTGTCTTCAGCCGTTTCTTTGGCCACTTCTGCAGCAGCAGCAACGGCGGCCTCTTCGGCCTTGGCAAGGATGTCTTGCTCGTCCATTCGCTCGCTCGAGGCTTTCTCAAGCATGATGGTGGCCGTGGCGACCATGGACGCATCAACATAAGGTGCGGCCTTGTAGACATACTGGGCGTAGAGGCCCAGGGCACCAAAAACAGCGCCTGAAGCAATGACCCAGCTGCTGTTGTTGCGTTGAAGATCATCGGGTTTGATGTTGGTTTCGGTACCGGTTTCGAAAAGGGTCAAGCCTTGGAGGCCGTGAAACCAAGTGTTGCTGAACACCTCGATAACGGCCCAAACGGCGTAGAGAATCATCAGCATGGATCCGGCGCTCAACCATGAGCGATTGTTCAAGATGAACGCCATCAACGGATTGGGGGAAGGAGGTGAGGAATCATTGGACATGGACAGGCCTCAATGATTTTCTCACCGTCATGCTATTTTTAAAACAACACCCTGTATTTTCCGAGCGTTGGCGGTCTAGCCTGCGTTTTTGGAACGATCATCGCCGTGATTTCTTATGGCCGGATTTTCCCTTTCGGCTGGTGTTTTCCCAGCCCTTGTTTTGGCGTTTGTTGTCGTACCAAAATCGATTGGGTTGGTCCAGTCCCTCGGGCATATCGTCAAACGATTCAATGCTCAATCGCAGCCCACCGAGTTCGTTCTGCAGTTGCTTCACGCTCTCGCCGCCACGGCCAACCAGTGTGGAGATCATGTTTGAAGGCGCATAAATCACCGCCGAGGAGTCGCTGGTGAACCTCACTTGACATTCCACGCCCACCCATTGACGCACCGTGTCGACAATTTGTTGCTTGGCCATGGCTTTAACGGGCGACATGTCCTGACCACCGCGCCCTTCAACCGGTACCACAGCGATTTCGGAACCGAAAGCGAACATTTCGTGAGTCAGTTTGCCGCTGGGAAATTCGACCACTTCAATCACGGGCCGGGCCAATTCCTCTTGCATGCCGGTTGGGGGCTTCACGGTCATTCGCAATTCCAGCACCTGTTGAATTTGCCCTGATTCAACGTGGAGGATGGTGTCCAGAACTTGGCTCACCAACCCCAACTCGACCTTCCCGATGAGGCGTTGAATCGCTTCAAGGGCGGAGTTGGCGTGCGTCACCCCAAGCAAGCCCACGCCCGCCAGGCGAACGTCGGCGAAGATTTCGAAGTCGCGTGCCCTTCGGACTTCGTCGAAGATGACAAAATCCGGGCGCACAAGGAAAATGATTTCGGCGGTTTTCTCAAGATCGCCTTCCAGCGGCGCATATTGGGTGATGCGGTCGGCCAATTGCAAGTCTCGAGGAGCTTCCATGGTTTTCACAAGGGCCCCCACATCGGTGTCGAGGTATTCGGCAATCGCTTGCGCCAACGTGGTCTTTCCCGAGCCGGGGCGACCGCAAATGAACACCCCTCGGTGGTGGTTGCGCAATCGGTCAACCAAGCGTGGGTCGAGGTCATAATCGCCAAGCGAAAGTTTGGTCACCGGGCGAACCACCGTGATTTCTCTGGCGTCGGAAAAAGGGGGCCACGCCGAAGTGATGCGCAAATCGCCAAGCTGGATGACGCGGCACCCCTTCCGGTCAATTTCAAGGAAACAATCGCTGCGATGACGGTGCTCCTCCACAAGGTGAACCAAGTCCTCTTCCAACCGCTCCAAGGTCAAGGTGTCCCAATCGGTTGCGTCGCCTTCGGCATCGACCAACTTGAGCGACTGAATGTCGCCACGTTTAACGCGCGCCGCACAATCGGCTTTCAAGAAGACCGTGTGAACGTCCGGTGCCAACAACGCCTCAAGGTGGTCGGGCAGCGAAGGGTGGTTCCCGTGGGTGGCCATTGGGAACGGTCGGCACCGCCGGCCTTTGACACTTCGCCCGAAGGGCTCAAGCGCCGCTGGGTTGCATCATGAGCCCGGTGGCCCAGAACGACCCGATAAAGCTCACCGAAAGCACGTAGGCACCAACGGTCGGGAACGCCCAAATGGCCACGGAGAGTTGGGCAAAAATCACCACAGAAGCCACGACAGCCAACATGTTCCAGGGTCCGCTGCCCTTAAGGTTCAGGTGCGTGAAGGCAATCTCTCGTTCTGAGAGCCCCCAAACGAGGGTCGTCAAGGCACACAGGCCGATCAGGGTCAACATACCGTCCATCAAAGTGCCTTGCAAGTACCACACCCCGAGGCCCGCAACAAGACTTGCGATAAACATGCGCTGGACGGTGGTGAAGTCAAGGCCCATGAACGCACCGAGGTGAAAGGGATTCTTGAAATCTCGCAACAAGAATCGTCGTTTCACACCCTTCGGTGGGGCGAGTGATGGTGAAGCCATTCGCTCTGGTCGAGGAGCGAATCGATGCTTGGATAGACGCACGGCTGGCCCTGCTTGGCGACGTTGAGAAACCAGCGCCATTCCGCTTCCAACGGTTGGCCAGCCACCTCAAGTTCCTCAACAACCTCGCCGTCGACATCACGGTGGGCAAACGCGCCCGTGCCGAAATCAAGGCTGACCGAACCTTGGTCGCCCGTCACCTCCACAAGCCGCTGTTCGGCGGTCGCCTCCCAAGCAACATCCACCTCGGCATGTTGTCCTGAACCGTTTGAAAGGAACACGGTTGCAGCACGCTCATCACGCTCAATTTCGACCCGTTCGAAGGTGCGTAAAGGCGATTGGAAAAGCCACGTCACCAGGTCCAAGCCGTGGACGGCGAGGGTCGTGATCGGGTCGGAGTCCTTCGGTTTGCTGCGTCGAGTCCTTCGAACATACCTCACGCCATGAACGGCCCCCAATGCATCGTTTTCGAGCATCGTCTTGAGGCGGAGAAGGCCGGCATGGTGCCTCAGAAGGTAACCGACAGCCACCACCGCCGTGGTGGGAAACGCCCGGAAGGTTTCGACCGTTTTCCCGTGGTCATCCGTGAACGGTTTTTCCACCAAGGCTGGAAGTTCATGAGCGAGGGCGAGGTGAAGCAAGGCAGCGTGCGTCTCGGGAGGGGTCACGATGGCCACGGCGTCCAGGGTTTCGCTCTCGAGCATGCGTTCGAATCCGTTGTAAACGCCATCGGCGCGAAGCGAATTGAGTTGCCCTGGGTTGATGTCGCAAACGACGAGACGAGCAATGTGGCCCTCTTCTTGAAGCGTCTGCAGGGTAGCGAGATGGTGCCTTCCCCAGCGACCGCATCCCACCAAACCGACACAAAGGCTCATGCATTCACCTCATCGGTACGACGAACGGAGCCATTCTCCGGACTCGTCTTGGTATCGGACGGTGAACGTGGTCGGCACATCGTCGAGGCTCCACCGCCACCATCCCTGACCGTTGAATCCCATGAACTCGTACAGTTCAGGTGTGCAATGAACTCCCGTGACGCCGAAATAGTGGGCGTGAGGCACTCGCGTGGTGAGACGATGCAGCCCGGCGAGGTAGAGGGCCAGCGAGGTGATGGCGTCTTGGCTGGTGGGGGCACTTCGCCAACGCACCTTTGGAAACGGATTGTGGACGGCCTCAGCGGGCGGTGAGAGGGTGGGCGTCTGCGGTGTCGAACGGGGGCGCTTCAAGAGACGGCGCATGAAGCCCCGAATGCGATAATGAGGCCGTTTTGCGTATGAACGCCTCACCAAGTACCGGCGCTCATACTCGTAAAGGACGGGTTTAATGGCGTCCCAAACGCGTTTTGAGAGGCAGTACGTTACGAAGTGACGATTGGTCAACTCCACTTCTCCCAGATGCGGGCGAAGCGTGGATTCGTCGCCCGCTTCCACGTTCCACACTTGGACGGTGCCCGTATCGGCGTATTGCTCAGCCCAATCCGATAAACGCAACAAGGTCGTGAGGTAAGTTGGGTTCAACTCGATGTCGTCTTCAACGAGCACCATGCGGTCGTAACCCCTGTCGTCAAGAAGTTCCCGCCTCGCTGAAATCAATTGACGTCCAACACCGTAGTTTTCAGATCGCGTCACGATTTCAACAAACGGGATGCCGCTCGCTTCGATGAGGGAGCGGAGTTCACCCTGCTGCCCACCGGGCCCCCCGTCGAGAAAATGGAACACGTCAACGGTTTGTTCGTGAACTTCCGGGCAGGCACCAAGCGAGTTCAGCATGCGCTCAAAATGGTCAGGTCGACCGAACCCAAAGGTGGCCACCGCCGTGCGCATGCCCCGCTCACAAAGGTGTTGCACATGAGTGTGATGTTTGGCTTGAATGAAAACGGCCTAGACCGTCAGGTAAGGCCAAGCAACCGTCAAACCGATGGCCACCATCGATGCGCCAATCCCGAGGTCGATTCGTTGCCAAGCCTTGGGGCTTGAAAGCCAAGGAGAGAAGCGACGCGCCCCGAATCCCAGGCTGAAGAAAAACACGAACGAGGCGGCCATGGCCCCTCCGGTAAACGCCATGAGGGAGGGTCCAGTGAACTTCGTCGAGGCCCCGCCGATCAGCAACAGCGTGTCGAGATAGACATGGGGATTGAGGAAAGTGAAGCCAAGCGCAGCGACCAACGTCGGCCAAAGCGAAGCCGTTTCTTCCTCGTCAACCGTGAGGGCAGAGGGTCGAGTGGATGAGCGAAACCGCAAGATTCCGTATCCAGCAATGAACGCCGCAGCGCCAAGGGCGAGCGGGCGCTCGAGCCAACTGGCCGCTTGCAGCGCGGCCCCCACACCAGCAACGCCCGCGACGATGAACAAAGCATCGCACACCGAGCAGGTGAGGCACACCGCAAACACATGGGAGCGCAACAACCCTTGGCGCAGAACAAACACGTTTTGAGGGCCGATGGCGAGGATCAGGCCGAGACTCAAAGCAAAGCCAGCGACCCCTGCGTACGCCAGACTCAACGCTTCACCTCAAGCCTCGCCTCGGTCTTCGGCGTCCGTTTCCTCCGCCGAACCGTCCGATGCGCCCGCGGAGGCTTCGGTCTCTTCGCTGCTCGCCACTGCAACGTCTTCGCCATAGTACGAGGCGTAGGGCGACGAATACGGGATGGAGAGGCTGGCCGTCTCGGTCAGCGTGGTGAGGTTCGTGGCCGTGATGCCGGCCGCCGAGATAGCGTACACAAAGTCACCCATGAAGATGGAGCGGCGGATGTTTCGGTCGTCCCACCAGCGGTTTTCGCCGTCGGTGCTGTCGTAAAGCGACGAATGGTTGACCTCCCCGTACACCTCAAGGGTTCCGGCCGTCTCGTTGACTTCAACCAGCACCAGCTTGGAGATGTACTGATAAGACCAGTAATACCGTCCGTTTTCGTACCAATCCACGCTTCGGTAGGTCGAAAGCGGAATGGCGAGCATGTTCTTGGGCGCCCAGTATTGGAAGGCTTTCGATTCGTAGGTGGCTTCCGACCACGACCATGACCACATGTGAGCGTTTTCCCGGCTCACCGGCGACACACGCAAGGCGGCGTCACGCGTAGGCGTCGTTGGGTCGGAGACGTCAAACAGCGAAAGTTGGGTGCCCGACCAATCAAGACCGGTCCCGTCCTCGTTGGCGGGTGAGAGGCCGATGGTCAGCAGATGATCTCGAGACAACGGGTGGATGTAGGTGGACACGCCCGGCACCTCAAGCTCGCCGAGCACGGTCGGGTCGGTCGGGTCAGACAAGTCGATGACCCACAGCGGGTCAATTTGCTCAAAGGTCACGATGTACGCACGGTCACCGTCGTAGCGAGCGCTCCAAATGCGCTCACCGGGAGCGATGCCGTCGACCTTCCCCGCCTCGGTCAGGATGAGAGCGCCTGTTGCAGGGTCAACCGAGCGAACCAACGTCACGACCTGTGACGACATGGGTTCGGGATTGTCCATCCACCATCGCCCCCATTGGCCGGTCGTGGTGGCCACGCGGAGCACCCCTTCGAATTCGGACAGTGCAAATTGGTTCACGACCGTGCCGTCAATGCGACCTGAACCGGTGTACAGGGTCGCATCGGGAGCACTGATGTCAAAGGTGTGGAGGTTGGTCATCTCGTTGAATTCTTCGTTGCCCCAAAACCACCACCAGTCAAAGGCGGCTTCGGCAAGCACGAGCACGTCCATGGAGGCGTAAACCTGGGGGTAGGTTCCCACCACATGGTCCACTTCAAAGTCGAAGGTCGGGGAAGCCAATTCCAACGAAAAGATGCTCGTAATCCCTCGGTTAAGGCCATCGTCAGGCGCCACGAATTCGCGGCAAGCATCGTCGCTCATCGAGTGGGTGGTGACCTCGCCGTCGCTGTACTCGTACACTTGGGGAATCAAATCTTCAAGGCCCATCTCGTTGATGGTGGCAGCGTTGTCGAGCATGGTTTGCCAGGCCACCTTTTCTCGAATTTCAAGGCGAAGAGGGTCGTCGTATTCCAAATTCCAGTAACCGCTTGGCAAATCCAGCCAGCCCTGAAGGCCGTGAACGTTCATCCAAGCATGGGTGACGGTGCGGACCGTGCCGTTGATCTCTCGAGCCGTGATGTAGTTGCCTTCAATGTACAACTCTCGGTCGATTTCGGGTTGACTGCGGTTGGTGATGTCGAGCACCGTGAACTTCGTCAGGCTGCTCGTTCGCCATGCCCCGTATTCTGCGTCCCAACCCATGGCGTCAACCACGGGGTGGTTGGTGGCGATGGCCCAAGGGTTGAGGTTGGAGATGACCACCAATTGGTCGCCGTCCAGCATCATGGCCACCGGCGTGCCGGCCACTTGTAGGCGGGAGGTGGCCTCGAGTTCGCCAAATTCAGGCACGCCGAAGACGTGGAGGTTAACGCCCTGCAAATAGTAGATGTGGTAGCCGTCGGTCTTGACGAAATCCGCTTCGTCCACGCCGGATTCTTGGTTGTTGGTTCCGGAGAAATCCTCGCCCTCAACACGCTTCGGCGTTGACCGGGGAGTGCTCGTTGGTGCGCCGGTCGAAGCGCTGGCGTCGTCCATCGCCATTTCGGCGCCGTCTTCCAACCACATCCCACCGCCGTAGTAGTATTCCTCGGCCACCGCTTGCAACAGTTGCGTTCGGTATTCTTCGTTGAGCGACCGCTTGAGTTCTTGCTCGAGCTCATCGCAATCATCGTAGGCAAACAGTTGGGGGCTTGAAACGGTGCGTGCCGTGATGCTCGACCAGTCGTCGGGCAGGATCACATCGGGCACCTCGACGTTTTCGTCATAGTTCAAACAGCCCGACAACACCATGGTCAGGCAGAGGGCAACGGCAACGAGTTTGGTTCGTTCCATGGATGATTGTGGAGGTTGGTTTGATATTAACGAGTTGGTAAATTGATTTTACGTTTTATGCATTCTTGGGAAGCGCCCTGCTCGCTGATAAGTTGGCGAGGCCACGCTCAGACACTTTCCATGTTTTCCTGCCCTTTTGTTGCGCTTCCTCGATCAGGTGGGTTGAGCGAAGTTGTCGCAAATGGTGGCTCAACAATTGCCTTGAGAGGTCAAGTCGTTGCTGAAGGTCTTTGGCGGTCGTGCCGAGTTGTCCCTTTTCAGCGAGGATTTCAAGGATGGCCAGCCGCGTGCCGGTCAACGGATCCTTGACGGTCATTCGGTCGGCCTTGGAAAGCACGGAGGAGGCGTATCGGCGATGCTTGCCGTGTTTCCAAGAGATGATTTTTCCTTCCCGCTCGAGGTTGTTGGTGTGGTAGGCGGTGACGCCGTTGGCAAGACCAAGACCGTCTCGCAGGGCCGAAAAATGAATGCCGGCGTTGGCTTCGA